>CAIQMU010000088.1 GCA_903873095.1 uncultured bacterium | reverse complement strand
ATTTGAAAAATTATTTTCTCATTTTTTTGACAAGTAAGGTGTGAACACTATATGCAACAAGTGATCCGATGATTGCGCCTACTAGGATGTCAATTGGAAAATGAACGCCTGAGATGACTCGAGAAAGTGAAACAAGAATCGCAATGATGAAAAAGACAGTTCCCCACTTCTTGTCATACATGTACATAGAAACAGCAAGTGCGAAAAATGCAGTTGCGTGTCCTGATGGAAATGAATCGTAGGGTGTTTCAATAACAAGTGGATGAACATTTGGAAGTGCAATAAAAGGTCGTGGTGCGTGCACTATAATTTTCAGTAAAAGAGTTACAAGATATGCACTTGCAACACTGATACCAACAATAACAACTTCACGCGTCCACTCGAAAAATTTCTTTCCTTTCCAATCTTTGTGAGTAATCAAAATAATAATCAAGACAAGTAATGCCAGAATAATTCCCCACGGATTACTGTACTGTGCGACACCAAAAACAAGTCCGTCGAAAAACTTGGAATGATGTGCAAAATTATAAAAAAGATAAAAGATTTTCAGGCTCATAAACATTAAGACAAATTGTGATGTCTCCCCCTTTTAGGGGGAGTGCCGAGGCTCTGATTGTCGCAATCACCTACGTGGTGCGAGGCGAGGGGGTACCTACATTCCTAAAAATTCGTGTTTTACATCGTCACGATGAATCGATCTGCGATATCCTCGCATACTCATGAGTATTCCAAGTGCCATACATTCTGTAATCAAGTGCGATCCGCCGTAACTCATAAATGGTAATGCAATTCCCGTCACCGGCATAATTCCAATATTCATTCCAATGTTTACAATAATATGACTCATGAAAAATATTGCCACACCAAGAGCAAACAAAATTTCAAAATTCGACGCACCATAGATACTCGCCTTTAAAATTCGCCAGATAACAATTGCGAAACAAGTAATCAAAATGATACACCCAATCAATCCCCACTCCTCGGCGAACGCTGCAAAAATAAAATCTGTTTTATATTCAGGCAAGAAATTAAGTCTCGACTGTGTTCCGTATCCAACACCCTTGCCCCAGACTTGTCCTGAACCAACTGCAATCATTGACTGGTATACGTGATATCCCGTATTTCGAATATCGGCCATCGGATTAATAAAGTTTTCAATACGAGCCTTTTGATACGGCTTGAAAATAAACAACCACAAACCTCCAAATGCAAGAATCACCACTGAAAACAAAATAGCCAAGTGTTTCTTTGAAATTCCTGATGCGAGCATGAGCCCAAACCAAATCAACGCCAAAATAATTGATGACCCAAAATCTGGCTGCAAAAAGACAAGTACGAACGGCACAAACATGTATAACGCTGTGATAAAAATATGTTTAGGATTTCGAATTTCAATGTGACGTCGCGATAAATATTTTGCGAGTACCAAAATCAAGATGAGCTTCATCGGATCTGCGGGTTGCAGTGAAAAACCACCAAGGGAAATCCAACGCGCAGCACCTTTGGATATGTGACCAATGACGAAAATAATTCCGAGAAGTGAAATTCCAAATCCATATAACCACACTAATACTTCTGTTTTCTTGAAAAATTTTGTATCAATATTCGCAAATAAAAACATAATCGCAAATGCAATAATGATCCACATGATTTGCTTTGGTGCATTTGATCCTGTCGCACCAAACGATGCCATCGTAATCAATCCTGCGCCCAAAATAGGCACCATTGCGGCAATCATAATCCAGTCGATATTGCGAAACAACCTTTGAAACATGACGTTATAGTAACATAAATTTTTGATAAATTCTT
>CAIQMU010000087.1 GCA_903873095.1 uncultured bacterium | reverse complement strand
TGTGGATAACAAAAATCTCCCTCGCGGGAGAAATTTGGTTTACCACGTAAAGTGAGCAAACGCCTTGTTGGCTTCTGCCATCTTGTGTGTGTTGTCTCGTTTTGTAACTGCTGCACCTTCATTTTTCGAAGCTGCAATCAATTCGTCGGCGAGTTTGATGTGCATTGGCTGACCCTTTTTAAGGCGAGCAGCTGAAATGATCCACCTTGCAGCTAGTGCAAGTCGTCGTTCAGGTCGAACGTCTCGAGGAACCTGGTAGTTTGCACCACCGATTCGTCGTGATCGAACTTCTACTGTTGGACCTGCATTTTTGAGAGCTATTTCGAAAACCTCCATTGGATTTTGTTCTTCAGCTCCTTCTTTTGCCATCTTTTCTTTGATGACATCGAATGCTCCGTAAACAATTCCTCGAGCTTTTTCTTTCTGACCATCCCACATGACTACGTTAATGAACTTTGAGAGACGAGTCGAATTGTATTTCGAATCTGCCTCTGGCATGTTACGATTTTTTACTTTTCCTCGCATATATTATTTCTTAGCTTCCTTAGGGCGTTTAACTCCGTAACGTGATCGACTTGTTCCACGTTTCGCTGGTCCCTGTGCATCGAGTACTCCTCGAACGACAGTGTATCGTACCCCGATCAAGTCCTTTACTCGCCCTCCTCGGATCATCACAACTGAGTGTTCCTGCAAGTTGTGTCCAATACCTGGGATGTACGCGGTAACTTCGAGACCGTTCGTCAAACGAACGCGGGCAATCTTTCGAACAGCCGAGTTCGGTTTCTTTGGGGTTGTTGTTGTAACCTTCGTGCATACTCCTCGTTTGAATGGAGAAGGATATGCAGTTGGTCGGTTTTCAAGTGCGTTGAAACCACGTCGCAAAGCGACCGCTTTTGATTTCACCGTAACTTTTGTTCGTCCTTTTCGGACGAGTTGATTTACTGTTGGCATTAAATAAATTAATTAGATGTGAAGCAGAACATGATGCGGAGAATAGGTTTTACCTTGTACTCACAACTGTTTTGTTTCGTGCGTATAAACTGACTTCTTGGTTTTTTGCCGAGAAATCGTCCAGCTATGGGGTTTCAAGGAGACCCTGATTCGCCATAAAAGACTTGTGTATCCTACATTATTTTAATAAAAAAGGCAAGTATTTAGACCAAGAAAAACCCAGGCTACACAGCCTGGGTAAATTGAATGTTTTTGAGACGTTCGATATCCTGCTTCTTCCTTTCGAGATCATCAAGATAGTTCCATGTTCTTGCTTGTGCAAACTCCTTAACCTTTTTAGGATTCAATAAAAATTCACCTCCCACGATTGTTCCCAGTTCATAAGCATCAAAAGACGGGAATATGGAGAAGCATTTATCTTCAAGGAGGCAATAATCTTGATATGTTTCCCATGGGCCAAAATCCCAAAATAAGATTGAATATTTTTGTCTCTTGAGAGTCATTAATTTTTCGACTTTGAAATAAGCTCCCTTGATCTTGTTTGTTCCTAAATATTTATATACGCACCCACGATACTGTTCATGCCTGCATTCGAACGTAAACGATTCGCCGAGGCGAACAAATGTTTCTTTTACCATAAAATTTATTTAGTTGTTTTTCTTGATGGTAGCTTTAAATACACAATTTGTCAATATTTTAAAAAACTTGCATCGTTTAAATTACTTGTATATAATTGAACCATCACCACGAAAAGGCTCCTGTGAGGCTCGTCCTCCCAGGGCCCTTTTTATTTCTTATAGTTCCAATCTAGATTTTAATGGGCTTATAAAAGCAAGATATTTATTCTTTTCAGTATTAAGTTTGTTCAAGAGAGCAGAATATTTCGATTGATTCGGGATCAAAAATGTATCGAGTTTGTCATTTTTAATAAGATATTCTGCAAGACAATGAAAATCGCCGTCCCCACTGACGATGATCGTTTTGTCATAATTCGAATATTCAATCATCGCATGTAGTACAAGTTCCGCATCACAATTACCTTTCATTTTTCCATCTTTGTATTTTAATGTTGGTTTAAAAATACAAATAAAACCTGCTTCTTGTAGTGATTTATAAAGACCACTATTTCCTTCAACATATCCAATAAAAAGAAATGCTTTTGTTGCATTATATTTTTCTTTTAAATACGTTCTAAATTTCAAAAAACTTAATTTCCATCCAAGCTCTCGTATTGAAAGATTTAGATTCTGACTATCTATAAAAGCATATGTGATTTTGGAATGATTATTATTCATCAGACTAGTCTAACAAGTCGAGATAAACAAAAAATAAAGAAATTATCTAGCAAATATCATTTTACAAAAGAATGCGATATTATAATGCGTATGCAAAACCCTCGTTCCCTATTCAAAAAAATAATACTTGGAATATTCACCATTGCATTTATGGCACTTGTAACATTTACAAGTAAGCATATTTCAAGCTCGCAACCACTTGATAAAACTCTTTCGCAAAACGAACTAACGACACTTCCCCATTTTGTACAACCTGCAGGAAATCTGCAGTTACTTGTCGAACCAGATAATACAACAAGTCCTGTGATATCACTGATTAACAACGCAAAGCAAAGCATTGATGTCACGATGTATGAATTTGATGACAAAGAAATTTCTGATGCACTCATCGCTGCGCAAAAACGAGGAGTTACTGTTCGCGTAAACTTGAACAAAGGTTACGATGGACAAATTAACCCAATGGAGCTTGCGACAAAAAATTATTTAGAAACTGGTGGTGTTTCTGTACACTACACGCCAAACTATTTTGCACTCACCCATCAAAAAACAATTACTGTTGATCACCGCGCAAGCCTGATCATGACATTCAACTGGGTTTCAAAATATTACGTAACAGGACGTGATTTCGGAATTCTTGATAACGATCAAAATGACGTAACAGCAATCGAGGATACGTTTGATGCAGACTGGAATAATAAAACTATTGCATCACAAAATGGTGATGATTTATTGTGGAGTCCAGGTGCAGAAACTGCGATGGTTTCTATTATCAATTCCGCAACAAAAACACTCGATGTTTATAACGAGGAAATGGCAGACGATACTATTACTGACGCGCTCATTTCTGCCGAAAAACGTGGGGTTTCCGTGCGTGTAACAATGACGTATTCAACGAATTACAAACCTTCGTTTATTAAACTTGTTTCCGGTGGTGTAAACTTAAAAACATATTCGAGTTCATCAAAGCAACTTTATATTCATGCAAAAATGATTCTTGCCGACAACAACTACGCAT
>CAIQMU010000086.1 GCA_903873095.1 uncultured bacterium | reverse complement strand
CCTATCCATGTGCCAAGTTTTACGAGAACTTTTTTCTTCAAGTTGTCTTTTGCAAGACCGTTTATAGGTTCGACGCGCATTTCTGGTTCGCGTGCGTCGCCTGAAATAAACCAGATATCATTTCCTCGAGCCTCGATAATTCCAGCGTAGGCGTTTTTGGCACGTTTAACAATACTGGTAACTTCTCCTGTGCCATCTTTTTTACTTAAAATTTTAATGGCAACACGATCGCCGTTGATGGAATGCATTCCATGCTGAGGTGCAACCATGACGGCGAATCCTGAATCTTTATGGGTTACGTAGCCGATTCCGTTTTTGCCGACCTTGAAAATTCCTTCGAAGTTTTCTGGAACGTCGCCTTCAACTTTTGAATTGTCTACAGGACGAGGTGCTTGCGGAGGGCGTTTAATAAAATCGTTTTTCTTGTGAGTTTGAAAAACGCGCTGGTTTTTTCCTGGGAGGTCAGATCGTGGATTTTGTGAGTCGTTTGGCATGGAATAAGGATTGATTTATATGGGGGAATAGTACCATAAATTGGGGGTTTTGATTACTTGACAAATTGTACAAAAATGCTATCCTTGGCATAGAAAATTGAATAATAAACTTAAAAATAAAATATATGGAATATGTAAAATATATTGGTTTAATTTCTTTATTAGGAGTACTCTTCTCAGGAATAACAGTTATCATAAGTGGTACTGGAATGGCTATGGAAGAATACGACTACACAGCAAGGTTCAAATATGAAAAAGTTTTTAAGGTTGCCCTAATTACAGTGCTTTCTTGTATGATTAGTTTTTTAATTTGTGCAGGAATTTCTATACAGTTCAAGTGAGCTGTATTTTTCTTGACAAAAAATTCCACTTCTGCTAAGATACCCCCATCTATGTTAACTATGCGCTTACAACGAATCGGCCGCAAAAACGAACCTCATTACCGAGTGGTCGTTGTTGACCGAAAACACGCTCCTCAATCAGGAAAATTCATCGACATCGTCGGTGCTTACAATCCTAAAACAGGACTTATCGATGTTAAAATCGAGGCAATCAAAGATTGGATCTCAAAAGGGGTTCAGACATCTGACACCGTTCACAACTTCCTCGTTTCAAAAGGAATTGTAGAAGGAAAAAAGATTTCTTCACTTCCAAAGAAAACTTCAGTAAAACGAAAGACAAAATAATTTCCCGCAAGGGATTTTTGTTTTGTTGACTTAAACAAAAAATTAAACTAAGATGTATCCATCGCAGAGATCTTTTTATTCCTATCCCTTTGCGAAATTTCAGAATTATGAATGATCCAGTAGTAGCTTTCCTCGAAACAACGATTAAAGCATTGGTAGACAATCCTAACGACGTAAAAATTAACAAGACAATTGACGAGATGGGAGTTTTGATGACCATCGACGTAAATGGTGAAGATATGGGCAAGTTGATCGGCAAGAAAGGAGCAACAGCTAATTCTATCCGAACACTTCTTCGCACAGTTGGGATGAAGCACAACCAGCGCGTAAACATGAAAATCAGTGAACCTGCAGGCGGACGACGCTCTGTCGAGTCTGCTGACATGGACGCCGCAATTGCAGATTTGAAATCAGATATGTAATACCTCACCCTAACCCTCTCCTGCAAGGAGAGGGAACAGGACAGAATGCATCCAGACGTGGGTGTTTTTCTTGCAAAATTTTTGTAAATCTATAAGCTGAGTTTATTACTATGAAATTTCACGTTATTACACTATTTCCTGAATCATTCGATTCATACTTGCAAGAATCCATCATCGGACGAGCCATCAAGCAGAAATTGATTTCTGTTGCTTTTTACGATCCGCGAAAATTTGCACCCAAAGAATTAAAAAAGAAATGGCCAGATGGAAACGTAACCGTCTACGCAGACGGACGACCGTTTGGTGGTGGGCCTGGAATGGTTTTGCGTGCAGAGCCGTATATCGCAGCGATTGAAAAAGCCGTTGAAACTATCAAGAAAGATGCCGAGAAAAAAGCAAAGAAAACAGGGAAAGCTGTTAAACCTAAAATCAAAATGATCTTTTTTGCGCCTTTTGGAGAAAAGTTTACGACAGACTATGCCAAGAATACTGTCGAAAAGTTCACTGATGTGATTTTCATATCTGGTCGTTACGAAGGAATCGATGCGCGTGTCCAACACATCTTCAAGGCAGATGAAATTTCAATCGGCGATTATGTTCTAACGGGTGGAGAATTACCAGCCATGGTTTGCATCGATTGCATGGCACGCCAAGTTTCGGGTGTCCTTGGCAATTTCGATTCACGAGAAGAAGAACGTGTTTCATCAAGTAAAGTGTTTACGCGTCCGGAAATACTTGTTCATAACAAGAAGAAACATAAAGTCCCAGAAGTCCTTCTTTCAGGAAATCCAAAATTGATTGATGCTTGGAAAAAAGGAATTGAATAAATAAAATATCTAGTTTTATATAATAGACTTTGATATAATATTTTCATATGGAACCAACACTGCAACCTATTGTGACTAATATGAATCCTTCTATCCAACCAAGTAATCCTATTCAGAGTGATAAGAAAAATCATACTTTACTCATCATAGTGGAATTATTGTTCATTATTTTATTAATAGTTGGCTTTATTATGGGGAATAAGTCTGGGAGATCTAATTCCACAAGCGACCTATTGAGTCTTGTCGGAATTATTTTAATAATCCCAAGTTTCATTCTTTCACTTATTGGAATCAAAGATGCTTCAGTGAGTTTTAAAGATAAAACAGGTAATGGTTTTATTATTCTTATAATTTCTTTGGCTCTCCTTGGGCTAAGTATCTTTCTTGGATTTCATTTTTATCAGACAATTCGATTTTTAATTTAAATTCATGATTAAAGATCCTACAGGAATTATTATCATAGTCATCGGTTTCTTGTTTTGGATAAAACCTCTCGTAGTAGCTTTTATCCAGTTACGAAACACACTTCGTGGTCAACAGACAAATATTACGCCAATGACAATTTGGTATTACAGAATTTGCGGGTTGATTGCAGTTATTGCTGGATTTGTAATATTGATTAGTGGTAAATAAACGCATAATTACTTGCGCTTTTTTCTTTATCAAAAATTTATCTCGGTTTGGTATGATTTCCGACATGGAAATGAACACATTTAATGAATTAAAACAGAATGCAGAAAATTTGTACAAGAATTTCGGAGAAGTTTATTGTTCCTACTTGCAAAAGAAGGTTATTTTTAATGTAAAAGGACTCGATCATTTAAAAATGAAATCATGGAATCATGCGCGAAATGAAAACGATCAGCTAATGAGGTTTAAACTACTTCACTTTGCGCCAAATATAGTTAAAAAATCGCATACCTTACAAGGAATCGAACATGGAAATAAATTTGAACGGATAAAGATAAATAATAGATGGGAGAATAAAATGGTCTATGTTAGATATTATGAATTTATTTCTATCGAAGGTGAATATCGTATGAAGGTAATTATAAAACAAATTGGCGACGCACAGCCGTATTTTTGGAGCATTGTTCCGCATTGGAAACAAACAAACCAAAGAAGAAAGAAAATGTTTGAAGGAAATCCCGAAGAGGATTAACAAAAAACCGCTCGAAGGCGGTTTTTTGAGCACCTGGCTACGGTTTAGGAGTTCGTGATGAACTTGACCGTGGGAGAACAATGTCCTCACAAGTGATGATACTAGTATATATTATATATATCGATACGCAAGGTAGGGGTGTGGACTATGTAATAGTTGCATATATTTTAAATCTTTGTTACAATGCAAAAACTGTATCGATTGAGTGACGGTTGCGCCTCCCGCCATTTATCAGGTTTCGTCGTTTGGGTCATAATCCCCAACATTCTTTTGGGTTTATGATTCGTAATCAGCCGTTTTAAACACGGTTCATTTTGCTATTATGGCACCGAAAAAAGCTACTCCCGTAGCACACGGTTCCGGAGCACTTGTGAAAAAGACATTTTCCAAGTACCGAACACCGCTTGCACCGATTCCGCACCTGGTCGAAAATCAATTGGCGTCCTACAAACAATTTATCGAGAAAGACTTGGCAGAAACAATCAGGTCATTTTCACCGATGAAAGATTATTCCGGCAAGAAATTCGATTTGGAATTTCTCGGAATTACCGTAAATGCGCCTGATCACACTGAACAGCACGCAAAAGAAAATAAAATTTCATACGAAGCCGAAGTCAAAGCGCGCGTAAAACTTAAAAACAAAGTTCTCGGTTCTGAAAAAGAACAGGAAATTTTCTTGTCAGAAATTCCTGTGATGACCAAAAATGGAACATTCATCATCAACGGTGCAGAACGTGTCGTTGTCCCACAGCTCGCACGATCACCAGGAGTTTCATTTAATGATCGACAAACCCGCAAAGGGCGATTCTTTGGTGCGAAAATCATTCCAAACCGAGGAGCATGGATCGAAATGGAAACAGATGCAGACAATGTCATCTACGTACGTATCGACAAGAAACGAAAATTTGTCGTAACATCACTCCTCCGAGTTTTAGGTGTTGCAACAGACGAAGGAATGAAAAAACTCTTTAAAAATGAGCTTGCTTTGTCATACATCAATACATCACT
>CAIQMU010000085.1 GCA_903873095.1 uncultured bacterium | reverse complement strand
AGTTGAAGATTCAATAGTCTCGATTATTATTGATGGAAATATGCCACATAATTATGAGCGTCGATTTAAAAAAGTTTTGCGCGATCGAGGAATTAAAACTAATAAACTTATTTTTGGAAATGATAAGAGTTACCCAGTATTACGCTTAGCTGATGCATGTGCGGGACTTGTAAGATATCACTATGATAATCCTGATCATACAAAAGCAAATGATCTTTATGGGATATTTTCATCTAAAATTGAAACAGTATTTATGATGTAATCATTTCAAAAATCGCCTCACAGCGATTTTCTTTAGTACCTCTTTTTAGATGGTCAGCTTTTAGGGTAGATTCTCATAAAATCTCCACCTCCAAGGTGTTTGTTCCCGAAGCTTGTTACAATTTTGATTGTACCAAAATAGGATTTGCAATGCAATATGCTAATATTCACACATGCTTCTCCCGGAAAATAAAGCAATAAGCCTTGAACTTCAAAATAATTTCAAAGATCTCATTTCAAATTACGAAATGAGTTTTGCGGTTGTTGATTTAAATGATTCTGAGCCAAAAATTTTTGGCTACAATTTGGATCATTTTATTTATCCTGCAAGTATGTATAAAGTTTTCATCGGTGCAGAGGTTTTACGCCGGATTGAGATTGGTGATTTTAAACTTGATCAAAAAATAGTTATAAAATCACCTAATGATGTTGATAAAGATTCACGAATTTTTCCGGGTGACACACGAACATTATTACATGCGGGCGATGATGTAATGATTGATTATTTGCTTGATCTGATGCTTACTCGATCTGATAATACAGCATCAAATTGTTTGATTGATTTGGTCGGGCGAGAATCGATTACGCAAAATATTATTTATAAAAATGGTTGGCAAGGAAGCGACGTAACACGGAAATTTTTAGATCGAACAAAAGACGCACCTTATCAATTTTCAAGTACGACTATGTCATGCGCAAGACACTTTGCAGAATTCTTTTATCTTGTTGAAACAGGAAAATTGGAAAGTGAGTTTGTTTCGAAAAAATTAAAAGAATATATGCTGAGATTTAATAAATCAGGTAGACAGGGAACATATGTTCCGTCAGGATTCAAAACGTATTATTGCAAAGGTGGTTGGCTTGAAACGAATTTATATAAAAATAAATTTTCGTCACTTTTAAAAGCGGTTTTTACAAAAGGCTGGGCGATTATTCGGTGGAGTAATGATGCTGGTGTTGCGGAACTTGTAACAGGCGAACGGTATGTTGTGATCGTATTTTCAGTTACTAAAACACTGTTTCCTTGGCGATATTTTCCGATTCAAGATTTCGGCAGACGTGTTATGGAATATATGAAAAAATGAAAAAAACGCGAATTACTTCGCGTTTTGTGTTAGAGATTTTCTGGGAGATAGAATTCGTTTTTCCACACATTAGGATTTCTTTGTTTATATTTAAGAAGATCCGAAATATGCCACGAGTCTTCTGGTAGTTCAATAAATCCTTTTGAAAGATCATATTTCAGCATATAATTTTTACCTTTAAATGAAAACAATACAACATATGAATGTTCAAATATTTTTTCAAGGTTCCTATTATATGGAAATGAATGAATAATCTCAGGAATAGTTTCGATAAATAACTTTTCAGATATTTCATCGGTAAAACGATTCTTGTATTTGGAAAGTGTGTACATGGTACCAAGTTTTTGAAGCTTGATTAGATGTTTTTCTGTTTTTAAAACAATTGTATCATCGAGAACAAGTAGGGATCCAGAAAAAGAATGCCACCATGTATAGATAGTGCACCATTGATCCAGAAAGATATTTCTAGGGAATGTTATGTTGTTGTTCATGTGCTGGTTTTAATCATTTAATAGCATTTTGAACCACTCCTGTCAAAATTCAATTTTATCCATTTTTATGCTAGAGTGCCCCCACATATGGCATTGTTTTCGAAAAAACTTGGGATCGATTTAGGGACGGCAAATGTGCTCGTCTATGTTCCCGGTAAAGGAATTGTCATCAACGAACCAAGTGTTGTTGCGATCTCAGAGCCTGATCACGCTATTTTGGCCATCGGAGATGATGCAAAAGCCATGCTTGGAAAAACACCTGACTCGATCATTGCATATCGTCCGATGCGTGATGGTGTGATTGCTGATTACCGTGTGACCGAGGCGATGCTTCGTTATTTCATGAAGAAAGCGTTGGGTGGAATGGGTTGGATTAAACCCGAGGTTATGATTTCGGTTCCCGCAGGTGTGACATCAACCGAACGACGAGCGGTTGTTGAAGCTGCTATGAAAGCTGGTGCAAAAATTGCGCACGTTGTACGCGAACCGATTGTTGCCGCGATTGGTGCTGGGATTCCGATTAACGAACCGCATGGTCACATGGTGGTTGATATTGGTGGTGGAACAACGGATGTTGCGGTGATTTCTCTTGGTTCGATCCAAGCATGCACATCGGTGAAATGTGCGGGGAATAAAATTGATCGCGCGATTACGGATTATATTAAAAAACATTACAACTTGGCGATTGGAGATCGTACTGCTGAGAAAATTAAAATCAAGATTGGTGCGGCGATTCCACTTGAAGAGGAACTTGAACTGATTGTAAAAGGTCGTGATTATGTCACAGGTCTTCCTCGTTCAGTGAAAATTTCAACGAATGAAATTGTTCGCGCGATTGATGACGAGCTTCTTAAGATTATTGATGCGATCAAGGAGGTTTTGCAACAAACTCTCCCAGAACTTGCATCTGATATTATCGATAACGGAATTGTGATGACGGGTGGATCATCAATGCTTCGCAATCTTACGGATCTTGTTTATAGAAAGACAGGAGTAAAAGCGGTTGTTGCTGATGAGGCACTGTACTGTGTTGCCAAGGGGATTGGTATTGCGCTTGATCACATGGATACGTACAATCGCGCACTTCTTGCGAAGAAATAATGTTGAAATAAAAAAGCGCATCCGTCATGGGTGCGCTTTTACAGTTGCGATTACATTTCTGATAGCATTTTTTGCATGTCTGCCATCATTTCTTCACCTGTCAGCCAGCCTTTTTCGTGCAGTGTTTTGGTCGCGAGTTCGGCTATCTTTTTGACAGGCGAGTCGGCCAGAGTTTGCAGGTCTGTCCTGTATTCGTCTTCGGTATGAGTTTTGATTTCTTCGTGGACCTCGTTAAACATTTCTTCGAAATCTGCGTCAGTTAAATTCTTTTTATCGGGTTCGAAAAATGAAAGCATGTGCAGAGCGTCGATCCTTTCTTGTTGGGTAGGAAACCATTTAAATTCTTCATTCATGATGTATTTTTTTT
>CAIQMU010000084.1 GCA_903873095.1 uncultured bacterium | reverse complement strand
TTCTGGTCGTTGATTTGAATGGATCAACGATCGAACCATATGTAATCGTTTTTCAATTTTTTCATGAGTTGCAGGATCTTTTTCAAGATGCTTTACGATTGATGCTTCAAGTGCGGCCAAATCAAGTTTTTTCAAAATATCATAGACGGCTTCGGCTCCGATTCCGGCCTCGAATACTGTTGAGAATCGTTTTGAGAATTTGTAGTATTCAGCCTCGGTCAAAATACGAAGAGGATTCAAATCTACCAAATCTTTTTTCGTAACTGAGAAAAGATCTTTCAATTTGTCTTTTTCTTCGTCTGTCTCAAGTGTCTTCATGCGAATTTTAAATTCGTTATCAAGTTCTTTCAAAACTCGATCTTTTTCAGACTGATGAATTTCTGTCACAATGTATCCAGCAAAGTAAATTACTTTTTCAAGCTGATTAATTGGAATATCCAAAAGTGTCGCAAGTCGTGAAGGAATTCCTCGCAAAAACCAAATGTGTGCAACAGGACTTGCAAGTTCAATGTGTCCCATGCGTTCACGTCGAACGATGGCTTTGGTAACTTCTACTCCACATTTTTCACAGATGATTCCAGCATAACGAATGCGTTTGTATTTTCCACAGTAACACTCGTAATCTTTTTCTGGACCGAATACTTTCTCGTCAAACAACCCTCCGCGTTCAGAACGCCCAGTTCGGTAGTTGATCGTTTCAGGTTTTTGAACTTCACCGTATGACCATTCTCGAATTCGCTCTGGGGATGCCAAGGCGAGTGAAATTGTATCAGGTGAAAATGTTGCGTGATCTTTATTGTTCATATAATAGATAGAGATTACTGTGCAGACTCTTCATAAGTCTGTTCATATTTTTTCGACCCTCCGAGCTTCACATCAAGTGAAAGTCCTCGCAAGTAATTAAGCATAACCTTGAATGATGCCGGTGTATTTGGTTCTTTCAAGTTTTCTCCCTTGATCAATGAATCGAATGCTGATGTTCGTCCTAGAATATCATCCGATTTAACCGTCAACATTTCTCGCAAGATGTGAGCTGCACCATATCCTTCGAGTGCCCACACTTCCATTTCTCCGAATCGCTGACCTCCTGACTGCGACTTTCCTCCAAGTGGCTGCTGGGTGATCAAACTGTATGGACCAACTGAACGTGCATGCATCTTGTCTTCCACCATGTGTGAAAGTTTCAAGATGTACATGTATCCAACGGCAATATCTTGATCAAACGCCTCACCTGTTCGTCCGTCATACAATGTCACTTTTCCTGATGATGCAAATCCTGCTTCAACCAATTCATTTTTTACTTCGTCCGGTGTTGCGCCTCCAAATGGTGGAACAACTGCCTGATACTGTAATGTATTTGCAGCAAGTCCCAAATGCATTTCCAAAATCTGTCCAAGGTTCATACGTGATGACACTCCGAGTGATGTTAGTACAACATCAACCGGTGTTCCATCTGCCATGTACGGCATGTCTTCTTCCGGCAAGATTGTCGAGATAACTCCCTTGTTTCCGTGTCGTCCAGCAAGTTTGTCTCCAACTTGGATGTTTCGAAGCTGTGCGATTTCTACGTAAATTTTCTTGATAACACCTGATTCCATCTGATGCCCTGCTTCTCGTGAATGAATTTTGATTCCGACA
>CAIQMU010000083.1 GCA_903873095.1 uncultured bacterium | reverse complement strand
GGCATATCAGGCAATCGACAAAGCTGCGAAACGAGGCGTTATCAAGAAGAACGCCGCTGCTCGCAAGAAGTCACGACTTTCTGCTGCTGTTAAAAAGGCTTCAAAATAATCATTAAAAAAAATCCCGCACAGATGCGGGGTTTTTGTTAGAGATTCTCTCTCATGGAATTAGGTAATCCAAGCTGTTCTTTCCAAAAAAGAAAACGGTGGGGATTTGTGAGATGAAGAATAAATGTTCCACTGTTATCAGAAAGAGGTGTCAATTTTACATTAAATCCTTCAAATGTTGGTTGATATGCTGGGATCCATCTTAGGAAGATATTGTCCAATGTTATTTCTGTCTGTACAAGTGTGTTGTGTAAAATACCTTTACCCAACTCCTTGCGGTGTTTTGGAACAATGAATGTGACTCGATCACCGTCTTTCTGTAATGTAATCTCGAAATGAATTCGTCTTTCTTGTCGAAGTTGTTGAATTTGCTCAATAGGTTTTGATGTCGTGAAAGTGCCGTCAATACGGCCATCCACGAGATATTTTTCGAAGAACTTGTCAAGTTTCATGGCTGTATTATTTAGTTTGAGGAATGATGTCTCGGAGATTAATGTACCATATTATTCATTTATTTACAAGATATTACTTTTGCTATACTTGTCCATATGAACAACCTCTTATTTTTCATAGGAACCGATTGCCCCCACTGCGACGCTATGCGACCACTGGTTGCGAAACTTGAATTTGAGACAGGGATTCATTTAGACGAACGTGATGTTTGGAAAAACGAAGCAGATTATCGAATTATGGAAAATTATCAAAACGCCGTTCAGGTCCATGATCCAGAATGTGACGGGTTGCCATTTTTTTACAACAATGAAACAAAAAAATATCTCTGTGGAGAAGTGGGTTATAAGACATTAAAAGACTGGGCGACAGCCACTAAATAGTGATATAATAACACCATGTCGGAATCTGCCGAAATCATACGCCAAGTCAGCGCACTTTCATATTTAGGAGTCTTTGGTATTTCGTTTTTGGCGAACGTGATTGTTCCTGTTCCTGAGGAAATTATTATTCTAGCAATCGGATATGTTGTGGGAATGGGGCGCCTTAATTTCTGGATCACATTTCCTATTGTAATTGCGGGAGCACTACTTTCTGATATTGGAATGTACTCACTATCGTATTACGGGAATAGAATTGTAAATTGGTTCTATAACAAGTTTTTCGCAAAACTCCTTCCGGAAAATCCTGCGTTTCTTGAAAATCATATCAACAAGATTATTTTCATGTCACGTTTTCTTGTTCAGTTACGTTTTCTTGGTCCGTTTTTTGCAGGGCGTATGAAAGTGAAATTTAAAAAATTTCTCGCACTTGATATCTCGGCATTGGTTATCTATGTGGGAATACTTCTTTGGGCGGGGCATTATTTTGCAAGTCGCATCGATCAAATTTTTGATGGAATTGGTGCGTTTAAAAACATTCTTCTTATCCTTCTTGGTGTATTTATTCTTTGGACAATTGGACAAGCGGTCAAGAAGATTCTCTTGGGGGATTGGGCGTTTGGTAAAAAACCAAATGATGAAAAATATCAAAAGACTTGGATGCCAGGAGTTTGGAAAGTTAAAAAATAAAACCTCACCCAATTTGCTCCGCAAATTACCCTCTCCTGGAAAGGAGAGGGTTTTGCTTCGGTAAACTATTAATAATAACTTGGGTAATATTGCTGTTGGTTATTATATATTGGGCAAGGGTATCCGTAGTTATAGTTATTATAATTCGGATAAGGATTCGTTACTGTTACAAGTACCGTACCGCAGCTTGGACCAGATCCATTATAAGAAGAGTTTTGGCATACGGTTACATTTGAACTGCCATAACCTGTTGCATAAACAACTAACGATGATCCGTTAATACTTGCAGATGCGACATTTGGATTTTGGTTAGTTGAAATATAGTAATTACTATTTCCATAATTATACCCATTATTATTGTACGTGTTGTTGTAATTATAATTAGTTGATGGATATATCTGGATAGTTTGTGATTGTCCTTGTGATAGAGAAATAGTATTTGTACTTAATCCAAGAGGTTGAGTGTACGTAGTCGCTGGATAATAATATGTGGGATATGTGTAATTAGTTGTGTAACCCGAATAGGTGCTATATGGATAATATCCGTTATAAGTTGCACCATATGAACTTGAAAGAGTTGGCCATACGGCGTAACTCGATTGCTGTCCGTTGATGATTACAAATACATTACTACCACCCGCAATTAAGTAAGAACTGGGACTGATCGTAGTTGATAAATATCCGGCACTGTTGGTTGTGCCGATAACGCCTTCATTTTGTAGTCCGTAGGTTCCTTGGTATTCAAGTGAGACACTGGAATAAGGGTCGCCATAAACCGTTAATTGGACTGTGTTGTTGTAAGTCGAAAGGGAAAGAGTTGGCTGCATGGCAAATGCGTGATGTGCAAAAACCACCGAGAATACAAGTGCAAAAACGGCCAACATTCCTGATGTTAATAGATTCTTTTTCATAGATAAATGCACAGAGCTATTAATTTCGTCCTGTGCATTTTCAGATTATTCTTTTTTAGAAATTTTGCAACTAGACAAAAACACGTGTGTGATCTCACCGGGAATCGAACCTGGATCGCCAGTACCGCAAACTGGAATTCTATCCGTTGAACTATGAGATCAGTGGCTAGGATCATACACTAAAAACCACCCTTTATCAAGAGTGGTGTTCGACTCCCTCCCCTTGCAGGGGAGGGTTGGGGAGAGGTTTACATCCCAATCATTTCTGCGATCAAATCAACGATGGATTCCTTTGTTTCTTTTTCCTCGAGGTGTTTCAAGAGAAACAATCGAACAGTAACTGGATCGATTCCGTCGGTAAAACTGAGGATGTGTGTTGGAAGCACGGGGCGACCTGTTACTAACACAAGACGATCGCGACCACGAGCATCACGAAAAATCCAGAATGATTTCATGGTCTTGAACAAGAATAGGTTTCCATTTAATACAACTCCACGTTCACTGATTTCAATGTGCACAGGATGAGGTTTGTCGTTTCCGTAAATACCAAGCATGATACCACCAACAGCAAGAAGAACAGCAAGAAGATAGTTGCTTGCAAGAATGGAAAGTACGCATCCGGCAACAACCGCAACACCAAGTCCCCAATACCAGTCGTTGGTTTTTTCTCGGTGCTCGACTTCGGTTGCGTCCCACTCGAATATTTTTGTTTTCTCGTGGATGATCATGAATAAAGTTTAGCATAAAAATAAAATCTACCGAAGCAAAACCCTCTCCTTTCCAGGAGAGGGTAATTTGCGTAGCAAATTGGGTGAGGTTTTACTGAGCAGGAGTACTTGGTGGTGTTGGACGAATTGTAACATTTGTTGCTGCGATTGATCCATCAGCATTAGGTGTTCCTGTTGCTGTAATCATCTCACCAGCTTTCAAATCAGTTGGTGCACCGGCAACACTTTTAAGGACAGGTGTTGTTGGTGTGAAATAGATTGTCTGTGATCCTCCGTTTTGAAGTGTGATGGTGATTGATGAATCTGTCATGGAAAGGATGGTTCCGTTTGCAAACCCTCCTGCACGTGCGCGCATTCCACCTGCACCTCCGCGTGTGCCCATCATGCCTGCAAATTGTCCTGGTTTTGAACTTGATGCGTGACTTGCGCCGACCTTGTCTCCAATGAAGAAGAATACGGCAGCAATCACGACACCTCCGATAATAAGTCCGATCAGCGTGTTGTTTTTGTGTGACATACAATGAAAGAATGAATACCTTATTAAGTGGTACAGGTTTTTATACGAGGGAGGTGGTGTGTTTGGTGCAAACTTGACTTTTTTGTTTTGCGTGATAACATAATGTTAAATTCATAAATAATTAAATATATCAAAAATGGAAAAAACATTTCCTCTATCATCAGCTGGTCAGCTGGTATTTGGAGTAACGGCAGGAATATTTCTTATCATGGCAATGTTGATTTACATCAAAAATCTTCTCAAGGGCGATATCACTCCTCGACCAATATCTTGGATTGGATGGTTTCTATTAATGGGAGTAAGTATTTATTCACAAATAATGGAAAAAGGTTTCGAGTGGGGACAAGTAACAACAATCATTTCGATTATTGGCTGCCTGATTATATTCCTTCTTTCTCTTAGGAAGGGCGTTATTAAAGAAGAAGATTGGGGGTGTTTAGGATTCGGAATGATGTGCGGATTTGTTTATCTAGTCACACGTGATGCATGGATCACGACAGGTTTTGGAATTGCCGCAGATCTTTTGATTGCAATTCCAACATTTAAAAATGCTTGGGATAAGCCGGAGTCTGAAAGATCTATTGCGTGGATTCTTGGTTTTATGGGCTATGCAATAACACTACCGAGCTGTTTTGGTCTTAACATAGTGTACTTTCTATTTCCGTTTTACTTATTTTGGTTGAATGCTTTCATGGTATATTTAACTTATCTCAGAAAACAAAAATCCCCTTCAAAAATTTGAGAGGGATTTTTTTCTTGTATCTGTTTTCTTGAAAATTATTCAAATCTGAGCGCATCAATTGGATTTAGACTACTTGCACGGCGTGCGGGATAGTATCCAAAGACGATTCCGATAAGTGCAGAAACACCAAATGCAAGAAGGACAGAACTTGCACTGACACTGGTTGCAATGATTCCTGTCTTGTTTACAATAAACGCGATAAGCCATCCAAGAATTACACCAATCGTTCCACCGATAAACGTAAGAGCAATTGATTCCATCAAAAATTGAATATTAATATCAGATCGTTTTGCGCCAATAGCCTTGCGAAGACCAATTTCTCGTGTACGTTCCGTAACTGTTGTGAGCATCATGTTCATAATTCCGATTCCTCCAACGAGAAGTGAAATTCCCGCAACTGCCGCAAGGAGAACGGTAAATGTTCCTGTGACACTCGATGCGGTTGCAATAATATCTGATTCGTTCAGTGTGTTGAAATCAGCTGTTCCATTATCGGTTGCCGCATGACGACTTGTAAGAAGTGCGGTGATATCGTTTTGAACTTGCGTCGTGGTACTTGCATCAGATGCAGTGACATCAATTTCAGACAAGTACTGATTTCCTGTCAGATAGTGCTGTGCAGTTGTGTAGGGAATATACACCATGTCATCAGTATTGGTAAATCCTGATCCTCCTTTTGAAACAGTAACACCTATGATGGTGAAAATATTTCCACTGATGCGAATAGTTTGTCCAACTGGTTCTGATCCGTCAGTAAACAAATCTGATGCGGTTGTTGGTCCGATGACGGCGACTTTGGCGCTTTCGGTTACTTGGGCATCAGTGAAAAATGATCCATCTGAAACAGTTACGTTTCGCACGGTTTGGTACGACGGTGTTGTTCCTGTGATACTTGTATTTGAATTGGTTCCTTTTGCGACGATTTGACCTCGAGATGAAACATCAAATGCGATTGCGGCAATGTTTGAAACTGATGTCGAAATGGCTTGGCCGTCAGCTACGGTGAGGGTCTGGGCTGAACCTCGTGCGGCTTGGGCACCACCGAAACTGCGTGTTGCTCCGGGCATCACCATAACCAAGTTCGAACCGATTGATGAAATGGAATTTGATATGGATTGCTGTGCACCGTTTCCAATTGCGGTCATAGCGATTACAGATGCGATTCCGATAATAATACCAAGCATCGTAAGCCCAGATCGAACCTTGTTTGCCACAAGTGCACCGTATGTTTCGTGAAGAATGTCGTTTGTTGTCATGTAGGTTATTATACGTTAAATGCAAGCAATTTGGTGCGAACCTTGACAAAAATCTTTAAAAGAGTATTATATTTTTAATAAAACTTAATAAAACATGAAGACAACACTTCCAATGAAACTTTTAGGAATTCTCGAATGGATACTTATTTTTATAATAATAAGATATTTTTTCTGGGGTAAGTTCAATAATCTTGAAGATATAAAAAACTTTTCTTTTTTTATTGCACCGCTTGCAGCTATACCAATTCTTATTTTTAACCTCTATACAATTTTTGTCGCATCAAGCGACGGAGTTCGTAAAGGGAAAACGTGGGGGATTCTAATGCATAGACAAGGATAATGAAAAAACAAAAAGTCCAAGATTTCTTGAGCTTTTTTAATTATCCAAATCTTCCGGAGTAAATCCGTTCTCAGACAATAAAATATCACGAAAATAGATTCCGCCTATTCTTTTAATTGTTTCAAGACTCATTCCGTATTTATAAGAAGCATCTTTTAGTTT
>CAIQMU010000082.1 GCA_903873095.1 uncultured bacterium | reverse complement strand
GTTGCTCTGATTTTTTGTTTTTTCTCTCTCTTGACTACCAAGAGATGGATCCCGAAGGACATTTGTAATACTATTGTAGCAAATGGACTTTTTGAAGTCAATTACTTGCCCAAGCAAATTAATATGCTACAGTTTACCCATGAACACCGAAGATTTACACAACGATGAAGAATTAGAAGACGACGAGGAAACAGGCCCCGTTGATTGCGAGGGAAAACAACTTTCAAGCGGTGACGAGGTTTCCGTCATCAAAGATTTAAAAGTAGGTGGAACAAAACTGACGATTAAAAAAGGAACAGTGATTAAAAACATTCGCCTGACAGGAAGTGATGAGGAAATCGAATGTCGCTATGACGACATGAAAGGAATTATTTTACGAACAGAATTTTTGCGTAAACGAACATAGTATTTTTTAAGTGTGCTATAATAGTCTTATGAAAACTCTCTGGTTCCGCAGAAAAACATATGGATGGGGATGGTATCCAACAACTTGGCAGGGCTGGGCTGTTATCCTTGGTTTTGTTATTGTGCTCGCTTGGACAGAATCACATTTTGTACCAAGTTTAAACGCAGGACATCCTGCAAAATTCATCCTTGGAATTGTTATTGAAACAGCAGTATTGATTGCAATTTGTTATTACAAAGGTGAAAAACCAAAATGGCAGTGGGGTAATAAAAAATAACTGGGAAATTAAAAGTATAGCCACGTGCTATACTTTTATCATGAAAAAAATCCTTATTCTGATTGCAGGCGTGATTGTTGTTGCTGGAATAGTTTTGATTGTTGTTGTTAGTTTGAAGAAAGATTCAGTATCAACACACCCCCAACCCCCTCTAATAGAGGGGGCAGCAACACCACAGCCTGTAAAATTATGTTTTTATGGTGCGACAAAAACAGCATCAGGATTATCAGATGTGTCACTTGCAGTACTGAATCTGTCAGGAACCCAAGTTACCGGAATGTTTAAATACTTACCCGCAGAAAAAGACAGCGAAACCGGATCATTTTCTGGAACTGTTAGTGCTGTTGATGAAACAGCCATGGCCCGCACAGCAGATGTTATTTGGAACGTATCCGCCGAGGGAATGACAGCCCAAGAACAACTGCGCATCGTATTTGGCGAGGGAACAGCGCAGGCCGGATTTGGTGAAATGGTTCAAGGAGAACATGATATTTGGAACTACAAAGACGTATCGAAATTAACATACGGTCAGATTATGACAGATGTTGATTGTAGCGATGCGAGGATCCAAGCCCAAGTTCAACAACCCGTCACTCTGACCGATGGGCGACAGTGCTACGCATATTCACATGACGCAACAACAGACGCGCCGTATACGACAAGCGAATTTATCGACATCACGATCTCTGGAAATAATGTTTCGGGAACAAAAACAGGTACCCAAGCAGGACCGGATATGACCAATGGGTATACGGGAACCATTACCGGGACCTTGGCGGATAATAAAATTACGGATGTGTATGCGTATACAGTTGAAGGATCCAAAAATAGAGAACATGAACTATATCAAGCAGGACTCACAGGAATTGATAAATTACGTTATCCATTGATCGATAAATTCAAAGACGGATTGTTTCCTGATACGAGCAAGGACTACACCATTGAACATTATTCACGTGTTGAATGTAAGGGGTCTAATTAGGTTCATAAATTTCATTTTTAGTGTACAATAGCACCCATGAACCAGCCCGAAAACAACACAAAAACTATTACAAGGAAACTGCCTCTTAAAAAAATCCTCGGTGGAGGGTTTTTGGTCTTGGTGGTGATTGTTGGTGTGATTCTTGTTTCTAAACGAGAACGAGCTGACGCAACG
>CAIQMU010000081.1 GCA_903873095.1 uncultured bacterium | reverse complement strand
TCATTGGTGTGGGGGTCAAGGGGTTATTTAGGCAAGTTTTTATGACTTGTTTTCCACCTAAAATTTGATACTATAAATCTATCCGTCCTGACGCCAGAAAGTCCTGCCAGCTGGCTTGCACCTCATTCTTGAGGAGTCGCAAATGAAGAGTACCCCGTTTCGGCCGGGGCTCGGGTTCTTCCAGAGCGGTCTAAAACATTTCCTCCTTTGAGGAAATTTTTTAATGACTGACTATTTCGAGGAATATTTTCATAATGCGTGAGAGTAAAATAACCATTAATTCTTACTGCTCCTATTCTCAAAAATCCCTCTGTTCTATTTACTTGTAAAACAAGATTAATCCTATCGGGATTACCATCTACATTTATTTTTACGTATTGCCAGTCATGTGCATTTATAATTAGATTTTCAATTGAAAAATCACCATGGTCTTTTATAATTTTAAAAGCAATATCCTTATCTAGAATTAACGATCTTTCTTTATTATCAAATGAAATAAACTTAGGAATATTCGCAACCTTGCACTCTTGATGTTCTCCGTCAATGACTTTCTTTATTTCTTGAGAAAGATATTTTTCTGATTCTAATAACTCTCGAATCTTACCAGATTTAAATGGAGTTTTTCCTTGTTTATGTTTTTGCATCCAAAAATCCTATCAAATCGAGATAAATTTTTAATAAAGAAAAAATCTGTTTTTTCTAAACAGACTTATTCTTTCTTGTCCTTATAAAATCTTTTCAAGAATTCATCTTTAAATTCGAAAAATTTATCATCAAGGATCGATTGTCGAATATCAGCAACCAACTTGTTAATGAAATACAAATTATGAATCGAAGCCAAGGTCGCACCAAACATTTCATCTGAACGGAACAAATGCGCAACATACGCACGTGTGTAATTCTTGCACGTATAACATTCACATGTTTCCATAATCGGAACCATTGCAGTTTTATGTTCTGCGTTGTTGATGTTGATCTTGCCACCGAATGTATACAATCCCCCATTTCGTGCAATACGCGTCGCAGCAACACAGTCGAACGTGTCGCATCCATTTTCTACACCAAGGAATAAATCAACCGGCTCACCAATACCAAGAAGGTGCCGAGGTTTATTTTCCGGAAGTCTCTCGTTTACCCATTTCACCGCCGTTCCCAAGTCATCTTTATCAAATGATCCGCCAATTCCGAATCCATCAAATTCATCCCCATGTTCTGTTTTCATATCAGCAAGTATCTGCGCTGATTCTTTGCGCAATTCTTCAAATCGCCCACCTTGAACAACGGCAAAAATTGCCTGCTTTTTATCTTGGTCTAATTTATTATGTTCAAGCAGACTGCGCATCGCCCAACGATGTGTGCGACCCATTGCTTCGCGTTGATATTTTTCTGGCGCCATCGGACTGGTACATTCGTCGAATGCAAAAATAATATCGGCTCCTAAGTTCCACTGAATCTCCATTGAACGTTCAGGAGTAAATCGATGTTCACTGCCATCTTTGTATGATTTGAACGTGACACCATCCTCATCGATTTTTGCGAGCGCTTTTTCTGAAATGGCGTAAGGGGTTTCATCGGTGATTTGTTCGACTTTTGAAAGTTTTGAAACTTTTTGATCAAACGCAGTGCCAAGTGAGAATACTTGGAATCCTCCACTGTCTGTCATCGTTGGTCCGTGCCAGTTCATCATCTTTGGAAACCCTCCGTGTGCCGCAACAATTTTATCTCCTGGTTCCAAATACAAGTGATACGTATTTGCCAAGACCACCTGCGCACCCAAATCCCGCACCTGTTCTGGTGAAAGTGATTTTACCGTTGCCTTGGTTCCAACGGTCACAAAACTTGGCGTTAAAATCACACCATTTGGAGTATGGATCTCCCCTGCACGTGCAAGTGTTCCGTCGAGCTTTTTAACGATATTAAATTTGAATTTTAGGTTACTTGACATAAATAGAATTGGATGATAGCATGATTTTAATATTTCTTCAATAAAACTCAATCATCATGCTTAAAATTTCTATAATTTCACTTAGCTGGGCATTAATCTTTCACATGATTAGTCTTAGTATTGAAAATACTATCACCAAAGATACTATCTATATGAAATCAAAAGATTACAATAATCAAAGCCAGGCAACAAAGGATAGGCTTGAAAAGGAGCTCCATCATGCAATATTTTCAACTCAACTACTTAATCCTTTAAAATATATTCTTACTGTAGCATCATGTCTTGTCGCACTGTTCAGCTAAAAAACCAAAACCCCTCATAACTGAGGGCTTTTTTATTTCAACAATTCAAGTAACTCCGGAAAATCTTTTTCGCAGAAATGCCCCTTGTCTGAAAATTGATGAACGTGAATTTCAGGAATCGCTTCTTTTATTTTCTGAAACGAAATTTGCATTTCTTCATCGTCATCAGATGAAATAAAAACTTCAAGGCTAGTTCTGTTTGCAAGATTTGAATCTATTTGAAAATCAAAAAAGTTTTCCGTGAGTTCATGTTTTGGGTCAAGCCAAGGAGCAACCAGAATAACTTGTTTTGGTTTTAATTCAGAATGTTCAGATAAATACCGAAGTAAAAATCCTCCGCCACAACTATGACCAATCAAAACTGTTTCATTATTTATACTCATCTGTTCGAAAACTTGAGCCCACTGCTCATAACTGGGATCATAAGGTTTTGGAAACTCCAAAGCCTGACAAATTTCTCCGCGTAATACCAATTGTTTTTGCAACCAAGGAAACCAATTTGTATTTGAAGGAGAAGGTTTTTCAGGATTATAAAATTCCTTTTCATAGGGAGCTCCGTGAATGAGAATGGTTTGTTTCATAATAGAAAAAGTATATCACGCATCACCTTCAATATCCTGACCTACAACATAATCACATCCTTCGGGACCAACAAGTGCTGTATGGACAACACCAACAGGAACATCAATTCTTTCTCCTACAGAAATAGTTTTTTGAATTCCTCCAGAAAATGCAACAGATCCCTTTGTTACATAAAACACCACACGTCCTTTGTGAGAATGTTCATCATAAACAGTATTTGGATCATCTGACCACTCATACACAATCGGAAAATGTTCAGAAATAAGTTTTTGTTTCAATTCTTCAATATTCATAAGTTTTATTTCACCACCTCCACAAAACGAAGTTGTTGAATGTTTACCGGTGTTCGGGCAAGAACCGTTTGAAATGGATTACGTGGATCAAAAATGATTGAACCTACAACACCAATTGAAATATCAGGATTACTTGGAAATGCAATCGTGTCTCCCTTTGCCACACTGATCGATTGAGGAATATGGATTTCAAAACTCCCACCCCCTTGCCCAAGTGCCGGCACGGTAATATTTTCAGGCTTCAAAAGTACATCACCGGAAAAATCAGGTCCTGAAAACAGACTAATTGTTGCCGTATGAGACGAAACCGATGTAATGGTTCCAAGTCCAACCGTTCCTTGCGATGTCACAAGTTGCCCAACTTTTATTCCGTCAAGAGATCCTTCGTCGATAATCACGTTGTTGTACAACGATTCTGATGAAACATCTAATACTTGAGCTGTAATAATATTTACTGGATGTGCGATATATGACAGCTCATTGCGAAGTGATACATTTTGATTTTGAATATCTTGCATTGAAACAAGATTCGCTTGATCTACTTGAACTTGATTTTGAAGTTCATGTATTTTTGCAATCAATACTTTTTTAGGAGTAAGAAGTGAAATAGTATCATCTGTAGATTGAACAACCACGTTTCGTGCCCATGCAGGACCTCGAGAAATATTTTTCAATAGTGGCGCAAAAACAAATACAATAAGAATCACAGCAATGATTGTCGAAAAAATTCCCACGACCCACTTGGTTCGAGAGATTGATTTTTTCTTATTCTGATTATCGAAGTGGTAAGGTGTCATGATCGCCGACAAGTACTTCGCGGTACTTAGAAATATCTTCCAAAACTATACCACATCCACGCGCAACCGCCGAGAGAGGATCATCAGAAACATATACCGGAATTTTAAATTGTTCAAAAATCATTTTATCAAGTCCGCGAATCATCGCACCACCTCCTGCCAAATACATTCCGCGATTCATCACGTCTGACATGATTTCCGGCGGTGTTGTTTCAAGAACTTCACGAATACAATCAACAATCGCAGTAACTGAATCTGCAATGGCGAGACGAATGTCAGAATCGGTAATCATGATTTCACGAGGAAGCCCGGTGATCATATCACGACCCTTTACTTTTGATTCGAGTTTTTCACCGGCACCAGCAGAACCAAGAGCGAGTTTAATTTCCTCTGCAGTTTTTTCACCAACCAAAAGTTTAAACTCATTTTTCAAGTAAAAAATAATGTCATTGTTCATTTTGTCTCCTGCAAGCTTGAGCGACTTTGCCTGCACAACACCTGAAAGTGAAATGACAGCAATGTCGGTTGTTCCACCTCCGATGTCGATGATCATCGAACCGACTGGCTCTTTGATTGGTAATCGAATTCCGATTGCGGCTGCCATCGGTTCCTCGATAATGTACACCTCACGTGCGCCGGCTGATTTTGCAGCATCATACACAGCGCGATGTTCTACGTTGGTAATTCCAGATGGAACCCCTACGACAACGCGCGGCCGAAAAAATTTCTTCGAAATTTTTTCGGCTTTGGTAATAAGATACGCAAGCATTTCTTCCGTCACTTCGAAATCTGAAATAACTCCATCCACTACCGGATGGATCGCTTTGATATGTGTCGGTGTTCGCCCGAGCATTTCTTTTGCTGCAACGCCGACGGCAACAATGCGTCCTGTTTTGGTGTTCAGTGCCACGATTGATGGTTCGTTAATGACAATTCCGTGCCCGCGAAGATATACAAGGGTATTTGCGGTACCAAGGTCAATTCCGATGTTATTTGAAAATTTATTTACGAGGTCTTCGAACATAGTTTCGAGAGTTTAGCATTTTCGGGGTTTTTACGAAAGGACCTTGACAAGTGATCATTAAAATGATAATTTAAAGAAAAATAATATCATGACTAACAAAATCCGCAGTAACTCACCTAAAGATAAGCGAACTATACAAAAAGCTCTGTACGTACTCTTCTTAAACAACTTGATCAGTTTTGACCCATTTACAAAACATACCGACGGCACTGATATAAGATGGTTTAAAGAAAGACTTGATATTCTTCGACATGAAAAACCTATAGTCCGAGTCGTAATAACAAAAACACGAAACTATGCGCATTTTTACTTATTGGCAGTAAGGCCTCTCGAGGGAGTTTCTCAAAATTATCTTTCCCATGTAAGTATGGAAGGAGAAAATAACATCGACAATTTTATTAAGGAACTTAACTTAGTAAAAGAGGAACCTTGTGATGATAGTGCCGAATGGTACGGAGTAAATGACTAAAAAACTAAAAGCACCTCACAGATGTGAAGTGCTTTTTTATTAGTTATTTTCTGTGGAAAACATTTTGACGATTTTCTTGGATATGCTAAGATGGTGGTATCTTACGAAAACGCACTTCTACATGTTCTGTCTTGTAGCGGTGCTTTTTTATTTTTCCTTTATTTTTAATTTATCTCTCTTTGTTAAAATTCCCCCATGAAAAAAGATTTTTCGACTTGGAACACTGTAAAAATTCAAACTGATACGAGTATCCAAAATATTAATATCCGCGAAGGAGAAATCAGGTGGTGTCGTGTTGGTATTAATATTGGAAATGAAGTTCTCGGAAAAGGCGAACATTTTATCAGGCCTGTTTTAATCATGAAAAAGTTTTCTAGTGATGTTTTTCTCGGAATTCCACTAAGTTCTAAAATTCATACAGGAACTTGGTTTTACACTATTGATCACGATGGAATCTCAAGAACACTCATTTTAAACCAATCAAGATTATTTGATCGAAAAAGACTTCAAGAAAAAGTATTCGAGGTTTCTGAATTAGAGCTTAGACAAATAAAAGAAGCCTATTGTAATTTAATTCTCTCAGAAAATCCTAAAGCCACCTCGCGGTGGCCTTAAATGGGTAACCCCAAATTGTAGGTTTATTATATCAAATCCTAATTTAGGATCAAGTGGATAACTAATGCGCCTTTGCGAAAAGCACACGAGTTTTTGAAGCGTTTCCTGACTTGATACACTTCCCTTCTTCCGCCTTTTGATCCATTGGAATACATCGAATCGTCGCTCCTGTTTCATCCTTGATCATTTTTTCTGTCTCAGCCGTTCCGTCCCAATGTGCAAGAATAAATTTTCGATCTTCAAGTGCAGAAACAAATTCATCCCAAGAATTTACTTCGACAGTGTTTTCTGTTCGCATCACAAGCGCACGTTCGTACAAGTTTACCTGAATCAAATCAAGAACCTCTGAAACTTTTGCATTCAAGTTTTCCATCGCAACAATTTCTTTTTCTCCTGTATCACGACGAACAACAACGACAGAATTTTTCTCGATGTCTTTTGGTCCGATTTCAATGCGAACAGGAACACCTTTTTTCTCCCACTCGAAATATTTTTCTCCGTGGCGCATGTCGCGTACATCTACATGAACAAGAATATCTTGATCCAAGAATGTTTCTTTCTTTAAGAGTTCACCAAGTTCAAGTGCTTTTGTTTCGATTTCACCACGTGATTCAGGTTTTGGAATGATAGGAACGATAACAACATGTGTACTTGCCATTTTTGGTGGAACAACAAGACCTTTATCATCAGAATGAGTCATAATAAGCCCACCAATTGATCGCGTTGAAAGCCCCCATGATGTTTGCCATCCGTATACCTCGTTATTCTCCTCGTTCAAAAATTTAATCTCAAACGCGCGTGCAAAATTATCACCCAAGTTGTGTGATGTTGCAATCTGAAGTGCCTTGCCATCTTGCATCATGGCTTCGCATGTATATGTTTTGAGTGCTCCTGCAAATTTTTCAGATTCTGATTTTACTCCGATGATGACCGGAATCGCCATGTAATCTGCAAAAAATTCTTTGTATGCGTGCAGCATTTTCTGCGCGAAAATATCTGCTTCTTGTAGATCCTTGTGAACAGTGTGACCTTCTTGCCACAAAAATTCTGTCGTGCGTAAAAATGGTTTCGTTTTCATTTCCCAACGAATGACGTTTGCCCATTGATTGATCAATAATGGTAAATCACGATATGAATGAATCCAATCTTTGTACACTTCGTACATGATGGTTTCTGATGTTGGACGAACAATCAAAGGTTCGTCGAGTTTCGCACCACCTGCATGTGTTACTACGGCGACTTCGGGTGCGAATCCTTCGACGTGTTGTGCTTCTCGTTTCAATAATCGCTCTGGAATAAGCATCGGAAAATAGGCGTTTTTTACGCCGTACGATTTGAATTTTTTATTCAAGACTTCTTGGACACGCTCCCAGATTGCATACCCGTTTGGCTTGATAATCATACAACCTTTGACCGGTGAATAATCCGCCAAATCCGCAGCTGCGATAATATCCAAGTACCATTGCGAGTAATCCTCACTTCGGGGAGTAATTTTGTTTTCGAAATTTTTAGGTTCCATGATAGACGTATCGTATCAGAATTTGGGAAATAAAAAAAGCGGACAGGATATCCGCTTTAAATATAAATAATCAAGCAACTGATTTTGTATGAAAATACCAGACCATTCCTCCAATGATACCACCCATTCCTTCCAATGCTGATGGTTTTATATTGTCAGGATCAACTTTTTCCTTGCTTAATCTATTCAGAAAATCAACGACTTCGTTTACATTACTGAAATATCGACTGAACCACTTTTTTTCCATGTTTTCTATATTTTTAGTTAAAGAATATTAGTACCAAGTTATCACAATAATAAACACCTGTCAAGTTTGATAAAATCCCCATTTCATGTTATCTTATACCCCGTAAGCAGATTGTTGAAAAAGCCTTGCTATGTGAGCTTTTTTCATTCGGGCGTCACCCGAACCAACGAGGGAATTATTACTAACCATCCCTTGTGCACATCTCTTAAACTAATAATGGAACAATTGATCAACGACATGTTCAGTGTTGGGGCACACTACGGCTACACACGAACACGACGACACCCTTCTACGAAGGCATTCCTCTACGGAACAAAAAATCGAAGCGACATCATTGACCTCGAAAAAACAACAGCACAACTTGAAACAGTAGAACAAATTCTTGCAACACTCGGTGCGACAGGAAAACAAGTATTGTTTGTAGGTTCAAAACCAGAAGCCAAAGGAGCTGTAAAAGCTGCTGCTGAATCACTTAACATGCCATTCGTTGATATTCGATGGATCGGAGGAAGTTTGACAAATGAAAAGCAAATCAAGTCACGTGTTACCTTGTTTGAAGACTTGTCAGCAAAACAAGAAAAAGGAGAACTCGTAACAATCACCAAGAAAGAAAAACTTCTCTTGGAACGAAAGATTACAAAATTGGGTAAAATGTTCGGAGGTCTTACAACTATGAAAGGTCTTCCAGCAGCTCTCGTTGTGATCGACACCAAAGAAGAAGCGATCGCTGTAACCGAAGCCAACAAAATGGGAATTCCTGTTATTGGACTTTGCAACAGTGACTGCGATCTTTCAGTAGTTGCCTACCCTGTCGTTGCAAACGATGCAAGTAAAAAATCAATTGAATTTTTCTTGAACAAGTTTGTAAGTGCTTATAAAGGCAATAAGTAAGCGCGAATCCTCCCCTTTATAAGGGGAGGTGCCGAGGCTCTGCGAGGCGGAGGGGTGGTTACTTGCAAACGATTCAAACCCCTCAGTCATGCATTCGCATGACAGCTCCCCTTATAAAGGGGAGCATCCCGAACACATTTATCATTTTAATTTGTACCTTATGAATATCACAGCCGAACAAATCAAAGAACTTCGAGATGCAACTGGTATTTCAGTCATGCAATGCAAGAAGGCTCTCGAGGAATCAAACGGAGACATGGACAAGGCGCGCGAAGTTTTGAAAACAATCGCTGCTGCACAAGCCGAGAAAAAAGCTGATCGTGAACTTGGTGGCGGAATTGTCACAAGTTACATCCACAGTAACAAAAAGATGGGTGTTCTCCTTGCTGTAAATTGCGAAACTGATTTCGTAGCACAAAACGAAGAATTCGTTTCTGCTGCAAATCAAATCGCGATGCACATTGGAGCCATGCAACCAGCTGATGTCACTGAATTACTTGACCAGCCATTCATCATGAACCCTGAAATGACCATCAAACAAGTTGTTGAAGGTCTTACACAGAAAACAGGAGAAAGGGTTGAAATTGGATCGTTTGTGCGCTATTCTATATAGGCAATGGTATTCATTATCCTTATTGTCATTGGAATTATAGGTATCGCAAGTACTCTATGGCTCTCAAACGCACGTTTGCGCGCTGCCGAGTTCCCTGTCGAACCTGGTCATGAATGGTTCTCCGTTCCGACTGATGTTTTTGAAACATCTCTTGTTATCGCCATTAAAAAACGATTACGATCGATGCTCAAAATTATCTTGATTTGGCTTCTCAATTTGTATCGCAAGATCTCTCGAGAAATTAAGATCAAACAAGTCGTCAAGCAAAAAGTTCGCGCGTTTCTCTCGGATCATGATCACAACCACCCACATACACCTTCAGAATTTCTGAAGACAGTAAAAGAAGGAACGATCAAACGAGTTCGCAGACCACGAAAATCAAAAATCATCGAGGATGCGTCTCATTCAGAGACACTATAAAACCCATAGCATCTTGTTATGGTAATGCCGAAATAGCTCAGTTGGTAGAGCAATTCTTTTGTAAAGAATAGGTCGTCGGTTCGAGCCCGACTTTCGGCTCCATTAAAATACCCTTGCATTGCAAGGGTATTTTGTATGACTCTTTTGCCACCGAAATATTGAAAATATGCCAGTAGACCTGCTTTCTTCCTAATAGACCTGATTACAGGTTAAGAAGTGGTCATTACTAAAAATAACTCTACTGTCAGGAGATTCAAATTTGTTTGAAAGAAAATCCCACAGTTGTCTGTGAGATGTAACTATTTTCAAACAAGAAGGGTACGCATCGCTGTACGACTTGCTACCTTTGTCATTTTAAATTTAGGCGCTTCTACTGTCGGATGATTTTGGAACAATGGGACATCTCTGCGAATAAATATCGCTGGACTGGTCGCAAGATCGAACTCCGTTGAATTAAGAACGTGGTTATTTGTTTTTCTTGGCATGGTTTCTTTTTTTGAAATTTAGCATGAAGAGAATTTTTTAGCAAGAAAAAAATCCCCTTCTGCGTCTATTGGTTGCTTGGGGGGATTTACGGGATGATGTACCTCGGTTTAGGCTTTGGTGGCAGTGACTCCCGTCACAGGCTCGCCAGCAATTCCCAGAGCTTTTTAGGGCTTTGGTACTCAGGAATGCTCCTATGTAGGATTATTAGCTCGGGCTGCCTTTCAGCCGTTGCAGATTGAAGATCGTATTAGGATCATCTCTCTTTGTCTCCATTCAATATCGGAGATCCTCCAACTCCCTTTCCTATCCGAAGATATGTCAGGTTTGGCCTTCTACCGTATTCGCGTCTACGGTAATCATTAGTTTATTTTCTTCCGAGGGAACATAATCTTTAAGATTATATCAGAATGGAAAAAGAAGTCAATTACTATATAAAAACACAAAACCTACATCAATGATGTAGGTTTTTTAATTCTTATATATTTCTTATGATTGCGTATTCAAATATTTTCTTGTTTTTGAACCAATCACCCCATCAGCAGTCATACCGTTTGTCTTTTGTAATTTACTGACTGCTTTTTTAGTAAGCGCTCCAAAATAATTATTTTCATGTCCTGAAGACCCTACTCCCGATTTTGCAACAACAAACCCGTGAGCATTAAGATATTTTTGCAAGAGTTTTACTTCGGGATCAGACATACCCATTTTGAGATTCTTAGAAAAAAGAGTTTGATTTGTTGAAACTGTAGGAGTAGTAACTGACTCTGGAGTTGTTTGAACTACCAAAGTTTCAAGAGTAATCATACTCTGATTTATAGCACTTACAGCACCTGTTGCGTCCATAAATTTTACATATACTGTTTTTTGTCCATTTCCAGATGAAAGTGTCCACTGTTTTGTTAAGGTGTATGGTTCCCAAACCGCTCCTGCAAAATCAGCAGTGTTCGAAATCATCATCTTAGTTCCTGTTTGCGTAAACAATGTTAGTGTAACTTGTGAACTTTGAGTTGAGATAGCACCATTATTTATAATGGCAGAATTTGGAGAAGATGCTGTTGCACCTCCGCCAATTGATACTGATCCACCTCCACCTCCACCCGAACTGGCAACTGGTGCCGGTGCTGAGACATTGAGGCTTGTCGAATTTCCGATTGAATAGGGATTTTTATCAGGATCATAATGTTGATCCTGTACGGTGATCAAGATACCCGTTTGGGCATTGTTGATCGTAATAAGACCATTAAACGTTTTTGTCCCGTCATCAGATTGTTTGAACGTATAGATGGAAGGGCTCAGGCTGTAAGGTGTTGCGGCATTCGTCGTGATGAATACCGTACCAGTATAAGTCTGGCCTTGTGTGTTTGCTGCATTGAGGACGTTTCCGTACCGGTCCATTGCAGCGGCTGTGATTCCGAACGGTGTCCCTGCCTGAGGGGTCGTTGTCGAAGGCGTGACAGTGAATCCTCCTATGTTTCCCGTGACGACATCAACGGGATCCGAACTTCCAGAAATTGTTCCATCTGAAACCGTGATCGGCCCAAGTGTTTCCGCCTTTGTGAGAGTTATAGATACGAATCCATTTCCTCCACTTGAAATACTGTTGGCAATAGAACTTGAACTTGAAATTGTAGGTGTAGTGTCATTCGGTGAACTATGTGTCGACAAGAGAGCTCCGTTTGAATCTTTCAATGTAAACGTTTCACTACTTGGATTATAATCCGTATCAGTAACATTTCCATCTGCATCGGTTGGAATAATATGAAAAATTCCACTACGACCATAACCTCCACCTCCTGCGGGAAGAGTGATGGTTCCGTCCGAATCATCCTTTTGATCAGTTAGTTTGAACCTCGTCGCAACGACGTCAGACCTGAATGAGTTGGCGGTGCCGTTGGTGATTCCGGTTTCTCCTTGACCTGAACCGTCGGTTGCGTTGGCGCCGAGGATAAACGATTCACGATCTTGTCCCGCATGATAATTCACATTCGTGAACGTCGCAACACCGTTCACAGCCTGCTCCGTAAGGGTTCCCGAAAGGGTTCCCTGCCCACTGCCGAGGAAGATCGTTACGTTGCCGTTGTAATTCGTATCGGTCGCGCCGGTGTAATCCTCGACCGTTACGACAGGCTGTGTCGAGAATGCTTCACCTGAAATACAGTCTCCCGGATTTTCCGGATCGTTTTCGGCGGAACAACTTGGCTGTGTCGTGAAAACAAGATGATCAGGTGCTTGGGTTATCGTGACGCCAGGTGCGGTTACCGCGGTGCCTCCGTCGACGGACATTGAGAATGTTCCGGTCGTCCCAAGAGTGGTAGGATTACTAACATCTGCCGATCCACCCATTACTTCACTTTCATTCATTAAATAAAACGATACGGTCTCCGGAGGGAATTCTTGATTACTTTGCGAAAGACCGAGCGTCAACGTGTTACCCAAACCCGTAACGCTTGAAACTTGGATGCTGCCATTTGCCATACCGAAATGGGCTAAGAGGCTGCCTCTTCCATATTGACAAGATGGCTGGGAGCAAATAGCTTTCGTCGAAATCGAACCTTGTGGAATTGAATATCCCGACGGGAACGTGAGAGCGATAGTGTCACCCGAAGGAGCACCAGCTATGGCTTCGGTCGTATCGAATGAAACTTCGTATTCAGCGGGATTTGCTCCGGATTCAAGATCAGCGGACGAATTTCCTGAAACCGCGAAGTTTGAGATTGGCTGAGCGGTGGCTATGGTCACTCCAGGGACGCTGGTGTCGGCGAACGTATTACTGTTCGTATCGGTTACGGCGATCGAAAAGACGCCGGTTGTTCCAAGCGTGCTTGGATTCGTTGGATACATAGAGCTATATGCATGAATAAACACTGAAAAGGTAACAGTACCAGTGGAAAGATCCGTAGGAGTAGCCAACGTTAGCGTAAGTACATTAGAAACTGCATTCACGGAAACAGAACTGACAGGCGAACCGTTGACCGTGATCGTGCCACTGGTCGGAAGGAGCGCAAAAGAACTGTAAGCCCCATCCACTGAATATCCGGTCGGAAAGGTTACTTGTATCTGGCTTGTTGGTGTATGGTCAGTTGTTGTGAACGAGACATCATAAGTGGCATCCCTGGCTGATGGCAAACAATCATTTGCAGTATCACAGGTAACACTTCCGCTTGAAACGGTGGGTGGCGCCATCTGCGCATATGCGATATTGTGGACAGTCACACTAAACACAACAATCAAACAAAGAGTGAATGTTATAAGATATTTTTTAATAAAAGATTTAAACATAAAAGGTACTCGGTGGAACATATTACTATTACTAATGCAAGAATTATAACAATAAAATAATAAAACACCAACAAGATTGGTGTTTTATTATTGATTAGTTTGTTATATCTACTCCAATTACCTCTGTAGTCTGTGTTTCAGCTGCGGCTTTCTTGGCATCAGCTTGGAGTTTCTTGAGTTGCGGCGCAAGAACTTTCGTCACATCATCAATCGATTGGAATCCCGTATAAACTTGCCCATCAATAACAAGTGTCGGCACTGTACTTGAAACATGGGTAATCTGTTCAAGTGTATCAATCGCCGAAAGGTTAAGGTCCGCATCAAATGAATAGACGCGAAGTGTTGGATACTGATCACGAAGTGCGGTTAGAACATAGCCTTGTTTTGTACAATCATCGCAGTTATCATTCTTGTAGAAATAAATGACTGTGATAGGTTTCACATTACATTTCTGCGCAAATTCACGCGCGAGCATGTAATCTTTGATTTCAAGAAGCGAATAATATTCTTTGAGATTAATCACGTCTTTACTATTTGGACCAAGATCCGTTTCCATTCCAGACAATCTGTCCCCCATCTGACCAAGTTCCGGCGCCAAGATAGAATTACCATCTTGCGAACAATCAGATTCATTAAGAAGCGAAAACTGCGTTTCAGATGACAACAAATCAAGTGAGATGTTATTTTGAATCGACTGAATTTCAGCAACACGCTTTTCACTGATAACGCGACTGATATAAAACACCGTGACAAAAAGTCCTGCCGTAATCAAAAACGTCACGACATACTTGATCCATTCAATTTTACGAGGATGTGATTCCATACAATAATAAAAAATAATTAATAACAAGTAATACTTATTTCCAAGAATCCTGTTTTGAAGTCACTGCATTATAAAGTGACTTTGCTGACCACCAACCCGAGAAAAACGGATAAATAATAAGTGTTACAAGATCAAGTGATAAAATAGGTTTTTTCAAAATAACCTTGCGCGCAATAATGATTGTTGCGATCAAAATTCCAAGGGACACAATTCCAAGAAGTGCGTACGCCTGACTTGGAATAGTAAAAATATCAAACGATGGTGCGTGCACATGAATTCCAGACACTGCAATCTGTTGAGCCTCATTTCCAATTGAGGTAATCAGGTTGATGAGTAAAATAGGAAGCGCAACAACAGAAATAATAATTGAAACAAAACCGAGAGGAAGAATAAAAATACTCAAATCGCCAAGTTCTCCAAAAAAAACATACTTGCGATAATCTTGGATATTTTTTAGGAATCCATAGGTCCAACGAACACGCTGTTTCAAGAGTTGTGGCCACGTACGCGGACCGTGGGTGTACACAAGACTTTCTTGCGCATGTACCAGTCGCATTCCCGCAATCTGCATGCGAAGCGCGATTTCCAAGTCTTCGGTGTGATGAGCTTGTCTATAGGGGCCAAGTTTATCGAAGACTTCTTTTCTAAACAAGGTAAGTGGCCCTGGTGCAACATATAACGACTCCATGCGATGCAGTGCCTGACGCAAATACGTTGAGAGTTCGTACTCAACTTTTTGCATATACTGCATGATTGATTTTGGCGAATCGATAACCATTGATGGTACGACACCATACACATCGTCGCGCGAGAACCATTGTACTGAATGACGCAGGGCTTCTGAATCAACACGTGAGTCAGCATCCAAACATCCGACGATTTCAGTGTGTACGTGTTTTAGTCCAAAATTGAGCGCAGAGAATTTACTTCCTTCGTTTTCTTTGTGGAGAAGTGTGACACTTGGATTGTCTGCAAATTCTTGAACAACCTGCCATGTTGAATCTTTTGATCCATCGTCGATCACAATGATGTTTAATTTTTCGCGAGGGTAATTTAATTCAAGAAGTGATGTAATTGTTTTTTTTACGGTTCGTTCCTCGTTGTAACATGGAACCATGATTGAAACACTTGGTAGATTGGCATCTGATTTATATCCAGGAACATCTTCCATTCCCTTTTTTCTCCAACCAAAATACGTCAAAAGCAAAAACACTTGGAAATAGAGTGATAAAAATAAGGCCGTATAGGTGAAAATCGATCGGACGATGTCCATAAATTAGATGCTCAGTCTATCACAAAACACCCCATTTGTCAGCCCCAACTTCCCTCTTTTTCAAAATAAAAACCGCATCTTTCTCAAGATGCGGTTTGAAAACTTTAGAGCAAATACTATTTCTCTCTTCCAAGCCATTTGGCGTACAACACTTGATTGTGCTTATACTCGTCGGTTTGGGAGTAGGCAGTCCATGTAGCACTATCATGTTTTTCGATGATCGCTTGTTGATGATCATGGTATTTAATAACTGGATAGCTTACAGCAAGAAACATTGCGGATAATGCAACAGCTACCGGAATGGTAATTGTCAGAATGAATATGAATGTCTCTACCATATTTATCAGTTCGCAGAAAAGACTTTTAAATAACTTTTTCATTTTATTTATATTTAATTGGTTAAAGATCAATTTATTTACAAGACAAGTCTAACATATTTAAATTAATAAGTCAATACACTCAAAAACCCTTGCCTCGCAAGGGTTTTTGGAATAAATTTCTTTATTTTTTCTTTATCTCTCTTTTGTATACTGTCCCCCATGGAACCAGATTATTATCAAATTAGAAAAGACGCGAATGAATATTTTATGAACTTGAAAGCTATTCAATGCCCAGCACTAGAATTGGAAGTTCATTTCAATTCACGAGGTTTTAATCATATTATTTATAAGAAAGGAAATATTGAACGTCCTCGTTTTGAGCAAATACCAAGATTTCAAATACTTGCTATGGCAGTAAAAATTATTTCAAAAACAACAACTTTTCAGGAATTTGAAGAAATTCAAAAAGAATTGATTTCTTGGAATAAGGGGCGAAAAACATTGAAGACAAAGACAATCTCCTACTGGGGACTTATCGCGATTATTGAAAATAAAAAAATAAAAGTTATTCTAAGAAAGATAGGAAATGGGCATTTGCATTTTTGGAGTATTATTCCTTATTATTCAACTAGTCCACAACGAGACGGTAAATATATGAGAGGTGATCCTGAGTATGATTAAAAAGTAATAAAAAATCCACCTTTCGGTGGGTTTTTTATTATGCCTGCCTTCAGTTTGAACCCGAATAAAGCTAGCGCTTCACAGGCACATGGACATGTTAGCAAATTCAGAAACGAAGTCAAGAGACTAATAATCCTTCAATTTCATCACCTTCTCATTCGCTCGAATCTTATCGTGCACCTTCGCCTCGATCTGTCGAATACGTTCACGAGTTACCGCAAATTCTTTTCCAACTTCTTCAAGGGTGTGACTGATGCCATCATGAATACCATAACGCATCTCGATAATTTTCTGTTCCTTCGGAGAAAGATCATTTAGAATTTCTTGGAACTGATCCTTAATAATTCGTCGTGATACTTCTTTATCCGGAGACAAGATGGACTCGTCTTTGTAGAACTCGATTGCTGTTGATTTATCATCATCACCTGAACCAACTGCCTCGTCGAGTGATTTTGTCGACTGACTGATCTTGTTGATCATGTAAATCTTTTCAACCTCGAGCCCCATCTCCATAGCAATTTCTTCCGGAAGGGGTGTTCGTCCGAGATC
>CAIQMU010000080.1 GCA_903873095.1 uncultured bacterium | reverse complement strand
GTCATTTACAAATGAACAAGGAGAACAAGAGCGCCCTGTTGTAATTCATCGTGCAATTTCCGGATCTCTTGAACGATTCCTCGGTGTTGCGATCGAACATTTTGCAGGAGCATTTCCTGTTTGGTTGTCGCCTGTTCAGGTTGCCATAACACCTGTTCGTGAAAACCACGAAGATGTTGCAAAATCAATTGAAAAACAATTAAGGGATTTAAACATTCGTGTTTCGTATCAAGCCTCATCAGAAAACCTTGGAAAACGAATTCGAAATATCAAGAATCAAAAAACTCCATATACGATTATCATTGGCGACAAGGATATCGAGGCGGGAATGATCACAATTGAGACACGAGGAGTTGAAACTGGAACACAGATGAAATTGGAAGATTTTATCCACACAATTTCTGAGCAAATCAAAAATCGGTCTTTATAAATAAAAGATAAAGACCAAGTTGCGACATATTTTCGAGAGTATATAATGTTCAAGTATGAAAAAAGTTACCACTCTCGAGACAATTTTAAAGGCTATGGAATCTATGGAATTACGGATTACTAAATCCGTGAACAAAGGTTTTCAGGCTGTCGAAAATCGCTTTGATAAAATCGATAAACGATTTGAACGTATTGAAGGAAAAGTCGCGTCCATTGAGAAACAAATTGGATCTATTGAAGAACAAATCGATTCTATCGACACAAGAATTGATAATGTGGAAAAGAGGGTTCATGGAACTGAGCTTGGTATTAATCGAATCGAAATGCTTCATTTCAAGAAAATAGAGCACTTCGAAAACGATATGTTAAAATTTAGAACGGAACTCGCAAAGGCTAATATTATTAAATCTAATGCACCCATGCATCCATAATTCAAATCCCTATGAAAAACAACAACCTATACAATTTGATGACTCAGCTTACCCAAGAATCAAGGTCTCTTTGGCGTATTCAAAACGAATACAAAAAAGACGCGGGCAAGAACAAGGAAATTGCAGCGTTTTGGAAAGAGCTTGCCGAGGAAAAAGAGGCGTTGATCGAGGACTTGAAGATGGTGATTAAAATTGAGATGGAATAGCAAAATAAAAAATCCCTTGCGGGATTTTTTATTTTCTGTCATGTTCTTCTGTTGCATTTTTGTAACCTTGCAAGTCAGCATAGATTCCTGGAAAATCATCTTTCAAGAATTCACCATCGTAGTCTACAGGTTTTCCTGCAATTGCCTCAAATTGCGCCATATACTCAGGCCCTCTTTTCAGGTTTTTCAATTGATCAATAACTCCTTGATCTTTGGAAACAATCAAGCGCGCTGTTGAGTTATCATTTTCCTTTGCGCTCGTATCAATATCAACAATGAGACCAAATGATTTAAAAACCTCAGCAACCTCTTCAGGTGAGCTGTTCCACCTAAACAGATCTACTACTGCTCCATTTTGCAGACCTTTAATGACACCAATTACTTCCGCAAGAGGCTGCCGTCCGACATTCAAAGCTTCAATAGAATTCGTAGCGTTCTTGATTTCTAGCGTCTTTGGTTTTGGAAATGATTCAAGGCTCATATAATTAAATAGTTAGCTTTTAAATTCAACCTAGTGAAACTAAATATCCAATTCCACCATCTTCGCATTATTCTGAATAAATGACTTGCGAAGTGATACATCAGTACCCATAAGCATATCAAATGTCTTATCGGCATCCACCGCATCGTCCACTGTTACTTGTTTCAAAATACGTCGAGCAGGATCCATCGTTGTCTCCCACAACTCTTCCGAGTTCATTTCCCCGAGACCTTTGTATCGTTGAACTTCGATCTTCATTACTCGTTTTGTTTTTG
>CAIQMU010000079.1 GCA_903873095.1 uncultured bacterium | reverse complement strand
TGTACATACAAAAAAATATTCACCTTAGACATGTTACAACATATCAAATTGGAGGTCCGGCAGATCTCTTTATTACAACAAGAAGCAGAAATGAACTTAAAGAAGCAGTTCTCCATGCCCTTGATCATAACATTCCGTATTTTATTTTAGGGGCAGGAGCAAACATTCTTGTCTCAGATAAAGGATTTCGGGGACTTGTTATACGAAATTTGTATAACGATGTGCACATGAACTCATATCCGGCAAAAGAAACCTTAAATCAAAGTACTGGCGTTCTTGAAACGAAATACGTTCATTTTCTCAGAGCAGGCTCAGGTGCAATGATTGATCGTATCATTCATTACACAAGAAATCGTGATTTCTCAGGATTTGAACATTTTGCCGGAATTCCAAGTACGGTTGGTGGGGCGTTGTGGCAGAATTTGCATTTTCTCAATCCTGAACGAGACAAGACTGTGTACCTTGCCGATATTGTTCACCATGCACATTCAGTCAATACAAAAACGGGTCAAGAAAATTTTTTGTTCCAACATGATTTCAAATTCGGGTATGACACATCGATTTTGCATCAAGGAAATCATATTATTTTAGATACCGTGTTTTCTCTTGAAAAATCAAATTTTCACGACATTGGTACAAGAATGCGTGCGAACTTGGAATGGAGAAAGGAAAGACATCCGCCAGTTGATCTACTTCCGTCATGTGGATCTGTTTTTAAGAAAATGATGTATCAAGGAGAAATGGTTGCCGCTGCAAAATTGATTGATCAAGCTGGACTCAAAGGTTATTCAAAAAATAATGCAATGGTTTCGAGTAAACATCCGAATTTTATAACGAATCATGGATCTGCCAAAGCTGATGATATTATTCATATTATCAAGCATGTCAGAAAAGTGGTCTTTGATAAATTTGGCGTTCTCCTCGAGCCAGAAATTCGATTTGTCGGAGAGTTTGATGAGTCACTATTCTCATAGTTATAATCCCTCGATTTTTCGGGGGATTTTATTTTATCTTTTGAGATTACGAAAAAAGACAACCTATTAGTTGTCACAATTTTCAAAACGGAGGATGATTATCTCAAAGTCTTCAAGTAACTTTAGTCTAGCATAATTGAGGATTATAACAATATATTGTTATAATATTCTTCATGAATAAACCCGATGGAAATTATGTCTTTCATGGCTCGCATGAAATGTTTGAAACGGCGATTCCGAAACGTAATCGACGTATGAAGAAAAATGACGCAGGCGAATGGGTCGCTGTTTTTGATGATGTTTCATTTCATGCAACACCTTATTATTGGATTGCGGTAAATTACACATGCATAACACAAGACGTTGAGTATCAAGGAAAGAAATACTGGCATTGCACAGGTGTGGAATTGAAAAAATACAAGGAAGAAATTGAAGTTTATGGAGTGGAATCCTTGGAAAAAAGTTTGGAAATTTTATTCGGAAAAGGTGGATATGTGCTGACATTCGACAAAAATAATTTTCATACACAAGAAGGCCTCGGTATTCTTGAGCTGATTTCCAAAAAAGAAATCAAGCCGAGCTCGATCACGAGAATTGACGATCCGGTTTCAGAACTAAAAAAACTCGGGATCCCGTTTAAATTTATTGATTTAACATTGCCTGAAAATCGAGAGGATGCGGAGCTTCTTGTAAAACCTTTAAATTCTTAATCCCTCGATTTTTCGGGGGATTTTTGGTAGAGTGGGGATTATGAAAGTCTCATTTAGCGCGGTCCTTATTGGTGTGAAAGATATCATTAAGTCAAAAGATTTCTATGAAAATATTCTCGGTGTCACTTTTGACGAAGTTCGCCCTCCATTTTCAAACTTCTATCTCGGCGGAATTGAATTCATGGTGGAAGAAAATACTCCAGAAAGAGAGGCTGGTTGGGCTGAAAAATATATTGGACGAGACATGGGTATATGTTTACAAGTTGAAAATATCGACGAGTTTCTGAAAGAGGTTGTTTCTCATGGTGGGTCACTAGTAAAAGAAGTAACTAAAAAACCCTGGGGAAGCTTAGAGGGAAAATTTGCAGATATCGACGGAAATATTTTTATTATTGAGCAGGATGCATAATGTTATGAAAAACTACGATCACTTAACAATTGAAAAGAAATGGCAGGATGAATGGGAGAAGTCAGGTATTTATAATACGCCTGATAATGTTCCGGGGAAAGAAAATTTTTACACACTTACCGAGTTTACGTATCCATCAGGAAATTTACATGTCGGACACTGGTACGCATTTTCGGTGCCTGATATTTTTGCTCGCTATAAACGAATGCAAGGATTTAATGTTTTATATCCAACAGGGTTTGATGCGTTTGGGTTACCTGCAGAAAATGCTGCGATTAAACTTGGTGCAGATCCAAAAGTTTTGACGTACGAACAAATGGATCGCATGCGTACCCAAATTAAAAGTATGGGAGGAATGTTTGATTGGAGTCGAGAAGTTGTTACGTGTGATCCCGAATATTACAAGTGGACACAGTGGATGTTTAATCAATTTTTGAAACATGATTTAGCCTATCGTGCTGTTACCAAGGTAAACTGGTGCCCAAAAGATCAAACAGTCCTTGCGAATGAACAAGTTACTGACGGAAAATGTGAACGTTGTGGAACTGAAGTTGTTCAAAAAGATCAGGAACAATGGATGCTTCGTATTACGAAATATGCAGATCGTTTGATTGATGATTTGGATAATTTAGATTGGCCACATGCGATCAAAGAATCTCAGAAAAATTGGATTGGACGAAGTGAAGGTTCTGAGCTTGAATTTACTATTGTAAATTCTGATCAAAAAATAAAAGTATTCACAACACGTGCGGATACGTTGTTTGGTGTGACGTATGTTGTTCTTGCGCCGGAACATGAACTCGTTTCAAAATTACTTGAGAATGTTTCAAATAAAGAAGAAGTTCAAGATTATGTTTCCTTGACCAAGAAAAAACAAGAACTCGAGCGACAGCAGTCGAAAGATAAAACAGGGGTTGAATTGAAAGGAGTCAAGGTTATCAATCCTGCAAATAATGAAGAGGTTCCTGTTTGGATTGCTGATTACGTACTCGCTGGTTACGGAACCGGTGCTGTTATGGCTGTTCCAAGGCATGATACTAGAGATTATGAATTCTCTACTCATAATAATTTAAACAAGGGAGAATTTGTAGTTGCACGCAAGCATGCTCTTTGTGGTATCTATTCATCTAGTATTGAAAATCTTGAAAGTATAAAAAGTATAAAAAGTATATCCTTGTCATACGAAGAAAAAATAAAAGGCCACCTATATTTCTTTTATTTTAATAATTCGGAAATTTTAAATCTCTTACCTAAAATTCAAGAAGCCTTGAAAGATGATGGTCAAGCAAATATTTCTACAACAGGATTGTTTATTGAGTTACGTAAAAATGAAACACCGAGACCTGTTCCAATTGAATGTGATCCAAATGAAGGATTTCTTATAAATTCAGGAAAATTCGACGGAATGACTTCCGATGAAGCAAAAAAGAAAATCACGGAATTTGTTGGTGGGAAATTGGTGAGTACCTATCGATTACGCGATTGGGGAATTTCTCGTCAACGTTATTGGGGTTGCCCGATTCCAATTGTGTACGACCCAGAGGGAAATGCGCATTCTATTCCGGATGAGCACTTGCCGTGGATATTACCAACAGATGTCGATCATACGCCCGATGGAACAGCGCCACTTGCGCGAAGTAAAGAATTATTAGAACGAACAGAAAAAATATTCGGCAAGGGATGGAAACCAGAAGTTGAAACCATGGATACATTCGTTGATTCATCATGGTATTTTTACCGATACCTTGATTCAAAAGATAATGCCGAGTTCGCATCAACTGAGAAAATGAATGCATGGATGCCCGTTGATATGTACATGGGAGGTGCAGAACATACAACAATGCACGTGCTTTATTCTCGTTTTTGGACGAAAGCATTACAAGATCTCGGGTTTGTAAAAGATTCTGAGGCGTATAAGGTTCGTCGAAATCGTGGACTCATTCTTGGTCCCGATGGAAACAAGATGTCGAAATCAAAGGGAAATGTCATTAATCCAGATGAAATTGTAGAACTTCTCGGGGCTGATACGGTTCGAATGTACTTGGCATTTATGGGGCCTTATGGAGTTACGGTAAACTATCCATGGGATCCAAATGGTGTAGTCGGTGTGCGTAGATTTTTGGAACGTGTTTGGAAGCTCGGTCAGAAAATCGTGAACGAAGGAAACCCTCTCCTTCCAGGAGAGGGTGGCTTGCAAAGCAAGCCGGGTGAGGTTTTACTTCACAAAACAATCAAGGGAATTACCGAAGATGTTGAAGAATTTAAATTCAATACCGCAATTTCGAAAATGATGATTTTGATAAATGCTTGGGAAAAAGAAGATTCTGTTTCAGGTGATGATTATAAAATACTTCTTCAACTTCTTTCACCATTTGCACCCCACATCACCGACGAGCTCTGGTCCGAACTTGGTGAAAAGAATTCGATTCATTTATCGCAGTGGCCAACGTATGATGCGAAACTTGTCATTGATGACACGGTAACCATCGGAATTCAAATCAATGGAAAAGTTCGCGCAGAAATTGAACTTGCAAAAGATGCAGATCAAGAATCGGTACGAGAAAAAGTTCTTGCGATGGATGAGGTAAAAAAATGGATTGAAGTTTCAGATAGTAAAGAAATTAAGAAATTTATTTACGTACCCGGAAAAATTATTTCAATCGTTGTGTAATAGTATTTCGAAAAAGTATCCACAGTACGACGACGGATACTTTTTTGTTTTTTAAAAGCAATGTATACTATTGCAGTATGTTCAAATCAATCGCTAAAAAATTCCACGAGTGGCGTGGCAGTTCCACAGAATCCCACAGGGGTTCATTTATGATGGTGCTTCTTATCACATTAGTTTCGATAGGTTCCTTCTTTTTTATTCCAGCCTCAGGAATGTCTGTTACAGCAAGTAAAGAATATTTCTTTATCATCATTGGGCTTGTGATGGCTCTTGGTTATGGTATTTCTACTTTAAAACAAGGAGAAATCAGAATTTCTAAAAATCCTATATTCAAAGTATTAGGTATTATTTTGGTAGTAGAATTAATTGGTAGTATAATGTCTCCATCATTCGGAATATCATTGATTGGTCATGGTTTTGAAACATCAAGTTGGTTATTTTTATTTATTTTTACTGTCATTTTATTGATTGCATATCGAACAATTAGATCCTATGAACAAGTCGCTACTGTTTTTGTAGGAGCACTCATAGGAATCACTGTCACAGTAATTTTCCAACTCGCGAGATTTGTTATGGGTGGATCACATCTCTCTTTGGGAGTTTTAACTTCAGGAACGGCGAATCTTTTTGGTTCTTGGTCTGATTTTGGAGCGGTGCTTGGATTTATTGTTATGTTCTGTGTATGGACACTTGAACTTGGAGGTCTTAGGAAAGGAATAAAATGGATAGTTGCTATTTTGGGATTGGTTTCGATTGCCATGCTTGCCTTCATGGATATTCGAGTCATCTGGATCATTCTTGGATTTATATCATTAGCCTCAGCGCTCTACGTGTTTACATTTGCATTTTGGGATTCGGAATCTAAAACATATCGAAAAAATCGAAACATTCCTTGGTATAGTTTAATGATTGTTATTATATCAATTGCTTGTATTTTTTTCGGAAATGTTCTTAATTCTATTGCAAGTCATCACGAATTAATTTCTTCGAATGATGTTAGGCTTTCAATAGCGACAACGGCGCGTGTTGGTATTACTTCAATTATTCATAATCCAGCAACAGGATATGGACCAAATACGTTTTCAAGTGTCTGGAATATGTCGAAACCTCCTATTGTTTCAGGTACAAATTTTTCAACAACACAATTTGCGTATGGGTCAGGATATATTACAACTCAGATGGCAACAAACGGAATTCTTGGTCTTGTCGGATGGATTGCATTAATAGGGCTGATTATTTGGTTTGTGATTAAGAGCCTCGCAAAAGGATTTAATTCTTCACTTGATCGTTATGTGGTAACACTGCTTTCAGGAAGTATTTTACTACTTCT
>CAIQMU010000078.1 GCA_903873095.1 uncultured bacterium | reverse complement strand
TAAAACATCAAGATGCTCATCATCAAGTCGTACAACCATCGTTGTTTGACAAACTATTATCCAAGTAATCACTGAGCGCTCTGCCTGCGTCAGCGGGCAAACGCAAAGCCACCGGACCTTAGTCCGGTGGTTGTTTACTTCAGAAAATATTCTAACGTGTAAATCCAATCCGATTCATCATCATCAGAATTTCGTTTTTGTTCAAGAAGCCATTCAAGATACCCTCGATCAGTTTGTACAACATCAGAAATTTTCTTGCCGTTGTGTTTTCCAAACATAAACACATGTAGTAAGGAAGGTTGTGATGAAATTTCAATCATTTTATCTAAAATCACTTGATCATAATCAGAAATAATTTCCGGAATCTCTATTCCAAGCTCTTTACCAACAGATTTATACAACCTTGGGAATAGTTCACACAAAACAAGCACATCACCAAGCGCATCATGCGCAGCAGCCTCGATTTCAATTTCCAAAAAATAGCGCAAGTACTGCAGTTTATATTGTGCGAGTTTTCCTTGCTTGTCCAAATATCGCGCAACACGAAGCGTGCAAATAAAATTACTCGGCACAATATCTTCTTTTGCAAGCATGCCGAGATCAAACACTGCGTTGTGTGCAATGAAAATACTTGATTCATCTTCAAGAAGATTTTTGATACGCCCATAATCAGAACTTTCAATAAATCTTGGTTTATCTGCAACCATTTTAGTTGTGATGTGCGTCACAGCTGATGCTTCAGGTGGAATTTTTTTACCAGGATTAAAAAGCTCGTTATATGTTTCGATTGTTTCGTTTCCTTGCTTTGAAATATAGGCAAGTTGGCACAACCGATCATCAGCGCCGATGCCTGTTGTTTCTGTATCTATAAAAATAAGAGTTTTTTTCATGAACACTATTATATCATAATTCAACACACCCCCAACCCCCTCTTGTAGAGGGGGCAAAACATTGATATAGTATGCCCATATGTCACTACAAACAACGATCAAAGATTCGCTCAAAGAGGCGATGAAAAACAAGGATATGGTTCGATTATCAGTTATCCGTGGACTTTCAACAGCGTTCATGAACGAGTTGGTTTCAACCAATCGAACACCCCAAGACACACTTTCAGATGAAGAAGTTATCACCGTCATTACTCGCGAAGCAAAACGACGCAAAGATTCAATTAATCAATACGTTGATGGAGGTCGTGCAGAACTCGCCGAAGACGAAAAAGCTGAACTTGCAATTCTTCAGGAATGGTTACCAACACTCATGACTCAAGACGAAATTAAACCATTTGCTGAGGCGAAAATTGCAGAAATGGGCGCAGACAAAACCAAAGCTGGTCAAATTACAGGCGCACTCATGAAAGATTTGAAAGGGAAGGCTGACGGAACAGATGTCAAAGCCGTGGTTGATTCATTACTCGCATAATTTTTTTATTATTATGTTTATCATTAAAGCTCTTGTTCGATGGATTGTTTTATCAGCAGCAGTTGTTCTTGCTGAAATGATTATTCCAGGAATTCATCTTGGTGGAACGGTATGGGTAACAGCACTTGCTGTTGGACTCGTTCTCGGACTTATCAATGCGTTTATCAAGCCAGTTCTTGATATCCTGACGATTCCTGTTAACTTGATTACTCTTGGATTGTTTGGATTTATTCTAAACGCGTTACTATTTTGGGCGACAGCGTACTTTGTACCAGCGTTCACGATTTCAGGATTTCTTGCTGCACTCCTCGGATCACTCGTTGTTGCGATCGTGATGTGGATTGAACATCTTGTGTTTTAAATCTTAGATCAAGAAAACCGCACTAATTAGTGCGGTTTTCTGTGGGAATAAACGAAGAAATTTTAAGGAATTCAACAGGGTGTGTTGATTCAAGATGATCTTTTATTTCTTGAATTTTAGTATCAACCTCTTCCCACTGCTTAACAATTCCGTCAAATTCTTTTTGATCATTTTTAAACTGTATTTCTTTTTTAGGTACCGTAAACATCTCAACTTCTTCTTTGTCGGTATACGGACTTTTATATTCAGAAGTTTTCTTCCATGCTTCACCTTCATCCTCATCTTCTTCATCATCACCCTCTGGACCTGCAACTTCTTGAGTTGTGACTTTTATAAATGGAGTAGCTCGTTCACATAAATGAATCTGATTTTCAAGTAATTCCGCGAGTTGTTTTACAGATTTTTGAACATCTAAATTTCCCCCTGTTTCAGACAAATCATCAGCATATTTCTTTAAGTTTTGAGACTTGATTCTCAGTTTCTCAAGATCCTCAGCAAAATTCACAAGACCTAAATTGATTACATCTTGTTTCTTTTGTTCTTCTGCATTCGCTTCTTTTTTTCTCCAAAGTAATTTCTCTCCTAAATAGTTATAGTTTTCCATATGTGTTAATTCTGTGCAACTTGCAACAACCATTGATTAATAATACTTCTCGAACTACTTCCAACAGTTCCATCTGTTGTTAAACTGTTCGCAATTTGGAATTTGATAACACCAACAAGTGTCGGAATATCAAATGTTTTACTTGTTGATGCTGCCATATAATTATGTGCACTCAAATATTTTTTCAGAAGAACAACATCTGATGACTTCGTTTGAAACGAAAGATTTTTATTTAACAGTGCGACTTTGCTTGGATCAAGTTTTGTCGAGAAGAAAATCGGGGTTGTCGTGTATTTCGTATACACAGATGTGCATGACACGTTATCAATCAAACATTGGTGCACGGCTTGCTGACCAATCCAAATCGCATAACGTTGATTTGTTTTAAGATTAGATAAAGCAACAGGAGTAATAGGGTTCGGTGAATTTACAGTATACGCAAGAGTTAACGAAGTTTCAGACCCATTCAGACCTGATACTGATTCTGTGGATGATACCGCGCGATATTTCAACGTGAGAGGCTGATGACTTTGAATCATCGGACCAATTTCATCGTTTCCAACAACAAACGCAAGATTTACGCTGTTCGTTGTAACATTTTGAAATAAAATACTGTTTGGGTTTTGAGCGATTTGAGCATGAGAAACCATTGGTACCACAACCAAACTTGTTAATAATGCGAAAACAAAAATTAGCTTTTTCATACAGATTCAGTATACTCGAAGTATATGAAAAAACTAGTGACGCATAATCAAGGATTTCATGCGGATGACGTTGTTGCGTATGCAATTCTCAAAGAGGTTCTGACAAAACGAGGTGATACATGGAATTTAGTGCGCACACGTGACGCGGAACTTATCAAAAATGCAGATGTCGTTTTCGATATTGGAGAAGAATATGACCCATCAAGGAATCGCTATGATCATCATCAGCGAGGGCGTGCCGGAGCAAGAGAAAATGGCGTCTTGTATGCTTCCGCTGGGCTTATATGGAAACATTTTGGTCGAGAATTATGTCCTGACACAAAAACATGGGAAGCTGTCGATCGAAATGTTATACAAGAATTTGATGCTGGTGATAATGGGCAAGGATATTTAGGTGAACTTTTATTTCCAAATTCAGGATACACAAGTCTTACTATTCATATTGCACATTTTGAACCCACGATGTTTGAGAAAAAGACACCAGAAATTCTTGCTGAATGTTTTGAGGAGGCTTCAGAATTTGCACGAGGAATAATAATACGCGCAATTCATAATGAATCTGCTTTACAGAAAGCTTTTGCTGAGGCGACAGAAATTTATAAAAATTCAAAAGATAAAAAGATTTTAGTGTTCAAGAAAAATTACGATCGGGCCACGTGGAGACTGATGACACAATATCCTGAGCCTGTATTTATTATCTATCGCAACGAAAAAGGTGATCGCGATGACGATTGGCGAGCCGAAGCCGTGCCTGTGAGTATGCGAAACCCCGCATCACGAAAATATGCACCGGAATCATGGCGAGGGTTACCCGAGGAAAGCGCAGAACTTCGTGCAGTAACCGGAGTTCCTGATGCCAGATTTTGTCATCCGTCAGGATTTTTATTCGGAGCGAAGAGTTTTGAAGGGGTTATGGAGCTTGCTAAGAAGGCATTAGAAGCATAATTAAATTATATGAAAAAATTAGTAACACATAATGGAGGATTTCACGCGGATGATGTAACTGCCTACGCAATTCTCAAAGAAGTTTTAACAAAGCGAGGCGAAACATGGATTCTTGAACGAACACGCGATGCTGAAGTTATTAAAAATGCAGACATTGCTTTTGATATTGGATTTGAATATGACACATCACGTAATCGTTACGACCACCATCAGCGAGAGCGCGCAGGATCTCGAGAAAACGGTATTTTATATGCAGCCGCAGGACTCGTTTGGAAACACTTTGGTCATGACCTGTGTGAAAACGATGCTGTATGGTCGCAAATTGATAGATCGCTGATATCTGCAATAGATGCACAAGATAACGGGCAAGATGTTATTAAAGAAACTTATTTTAAAGATATTATTTTCACTCAACTTGGACAATATTTTTATCATTTTGAACCAGGACCATTTGAAGAAACGAGTCCGGAGATTTTAGTTTCGAAATTCGAGGAAGCATCTGAATTTGCCCGAGGAATTATTGTTCGTGCACTCCATAATTTCAACGAATACGAAAAAGCTTTTTTAGAAGCGAAAAAGGTTTACGAGGAGGCACCAGACAAAACGATTCTTGTGTTCGATAAAAATTACGAGCGTCCGACATGGAAGCGCATGTCTGAGTTTCCTGAGCCGATTTTTGTTATGTATTACACAACTAAAAACGATCAGTGGAAGGTTGAAGCTGTACCTGAACACCCTGAAAGTCAAAAATCAAGAAAACTTGCGCCAGAATCATGGCGGGGCTCAGGACCAGAAGACATGATTGCTGCAACAGGGGTTGTGGATGCGACTTTTTGTCACCCATCAGGATTTCTCTTTGGAGCAAAAAGTTTCGAAGGAGCCATGGAACTTGCCAAAAAAGCACTTTTGATGTAAAGTAATGCGACTATGGCACTTCTCGATGAGATTACAATTTACGTAAAAGCAGGCAAAGGCGGTGACGGCGTTGTTCGTTGGCGTCAAGAAAAAGGAAAACCTTTGTCAGGTCCAGGTGGTGGAAACGGCGGAAAAGGTGGCGATGTGTTCGCAGAAGCAGTACCCGATATTGCTTTTTTGGATTTCTACCGTCAATCAAAAAAATTCGCCGCGAAAAACGGTGATGCAGGATCAAACTTTGGAAAGAAAGGTGCTGATGGTGAACACTTGGTGTTGAAATTTCCCGTTGGATCAATTTTGAAAAATCGCGAAACAGGCGAGGAGTTTTCGCTTGAACGAATCGGTGAACACAAAATGATTTTGAAAGGTGGTCGCGGTGGACTTGGAAATGAATATTTTAAATCGTCACGAAATACAACACCGAAAGAATCAACTGGTGGAGCGATCGGTGAAGACGCAACATTTGATATCGAACTGCAACTCGTTGCTGATATCGGACTTGTAGGACTTCCATCGGCTGGAAAATCATCACTCTTAAACGCCCTTACAAATGCAAAATCAAAAGTTGCAGCGTATCACTTTACAACGCTCGATCCACATCTTGGTGCGTTTTATAATTTCATCATTGCTGACATTCCGGGAATTATCGAAGGTGCGAGTGAAGGGAAGGGTCTTGGGGTAAAATTCTTGCGACATGTTTCGCGAACACGAGTTCTTGCGCATGTGATTTCACTTGAATCACAAGACATGGTTTCTGATTATGAAACCATTCGAACGGAAATTAAAAAGTATGGACGAGGACTTGAAACGAAAGATGAGATTATTATTCTTTCAAAAAGTGATCTTGTGGATGAAGATGAACTTAAAGAAAAAGTTAAGTCTCTAAAAGCTATTTTGAAAGGTAAAACGTATTTTGTTGTATCAGTTGAAGATACTGATTCTGTGAAAGAATTGCGAGATGGACTTGTGAAATATTTGAATCAAGTTAAATAAAAAAGCAACTCAGTGAGTTGCTTTTGGTTTAGATGATTT
>CAIQMU010000077.1 GCA_903873095.1 uncultured bacterium | reverse complement strand
CCCGAGTGCTTGCCCAATAGTAACAGCATCCTGTGATTGTAGTATCAAAATTTGTGCACCATTTGGAATGACAGAATTTCCTATTTGATCCACCGTGAGATCAACATCACCGACACCCGTCGCAAGTTGCGGTGTCGAATCAGCCAGTGACAAATATTTCAGTGAAATAATATGCATAGGGTATGTCGACAAATTATTCACCACCGAAATACTTTTCGTAAATTCTGAAACTGATGCAAATCTGCGACGAATAGGATCTGACGCATCAGTAATGGTTGCAGTCGGAGTCGTTCCCAAAAATTCAAGAAATACGCCCGGCGTAAAGGTTGGTGAATCTTGATACACCATTCCAGAATCATCTACAAAATAACATTGCGCTGTGCACCACAAATAGGCGGGTTTTTTCTCGGTGATTGCAATTGATAGTATGGTTGGATTTGAAAATTCCGTATCAACAGATGCTATGCCGGGAAATTGATTCATTAAATAGTCATTCATCGAGTTTTTTGAAAACAACAGTACGTTTGTTTTTGGGATGACTAATCCATAATTTCCAGAAATATGTTTTTGTGCACTTGTTTGTATCTCGTTTGGATCAAGTGATGTTGCCCCAGTAATCGTAATACTTGAAATTTGAAATGTTGGTTTACGCAAAAACCCAATCACGACGGCCACAAGTACCAAGGCAAGTAAGATCAAAACAACCAGCACACGCATGCGCCTTTTTCGTCTGACTTCTTGGTTTTTAGTGAACGTAGTATTGGGTTCCATAGTGTTCGGATCCTCCCCTTTATAAGGGGAGGTGCCCGCAGGGCGGAGGGGTGGCTATTTCCCAATAAATTCTTTTCCTCCAATATAAGGACGAAGGACTTCAGGGATTTTTACGGTGCCATCAGCTTGTTGGAAATTTTCAACAAGTGAAACAAGAATGCGAGGAGTTGGAATAGCTGTACAGTTTAACGAGTGAACAAATCGCATTTTTCCATCACTGTCTTTATAACGAATATTTAATCGACGAGTTTGGAAATCATGAAAATAGGATGCTGATGAAATTTCTCGATACGTTCCCTCTTTTGGAACCCAGAGATTAATATCATATGCACGAACTTTTCCAAGAGACATGTCGCCTGTGCAAATATCCATAACCTCATACGGAATGCCAAGTGTCTTGATAAAGTCTTCTGTGTTTTGCTCAATTTCTTTGTGCATTGCAACTGATTCGCTATGACTTGCTTCACACAACACAAGTTGTTCAAGTTTGTAAAACTCGTTTACTCGAATGAGACCCTTGGTATCTTTTGCGTGGGATCCAGCCTCGAGTCGATAGCAAGGTGAGAATCCAAGCATTTTGATCGGCAATTGTGACTTATCAAGAACTTCGTTCATATACATTCCCATAAGAGGCACTTCTGATGTTCCAACAAAATAGGTGTCGTCTTGCGCTTTGTAAATATCTGCTTCACCTTGGGGAATAAATCCACATCCGAGAAGTGATTCTCGGCGAACATTCATCGGTGGAATAACTGGATTGAATCCTTTTGTATTCCAAAAATCCATCGCGTAGTTCCAAATAGCGAAACACAGTCGTACCCCATCGCCTGTTAAAAAGTATCCGCGGAATCCGTGAACTTTTGTTCCACGATCGAAATCTACCATTCCCAAACTTGTCATGATTTCGATGTGATCTTTTGGTTCGAAATCAAAGTGTGGTTTTTCTCCCCACGTATCCACAACAACATTTCCTGATTCATCATCACCGACTGGGGCCGCAGGATCTGGGATATTTGGAACAAACAACATCATCTTCTGCCAATCTTTCATCACATCAGCAAGTTCTTCTTCTCGTTTTTTTAAATCCTCTTTCAGTATTGTCATTTTCGCAATCAAATCAGCGCGTTCTTCGGCTGTGGCACTTGGGATTTTTTCTGAGACGGCATTTTGTTCTGCGCGAAGTGTCTCAAAAAGTGAAAGTTTTTCAAGGCGAAGTTCGTCTAATTTCAAAAGTTCTGAAACGTCAAAATCGACATGCTTCTTTTGTGCTGCGTCCTTGATAAGTTCCGGGTTTTCCCGAATAAATTTGATGTCTAACATAGTTTTTTTACTATACCAAAAAAAGAACCTGTTGTCAGGTTCTTTAACATTTTTACCAATGAGGATATCTCCTGTTTCTCTTTTGTTGCTCACGTGTTTTTGCAATAGCTTCTTGTGTTTGTGCTATAAGTTTTTTGACCTCGGGATCATCTCTGTTGATTTTTACATTTTTTAAATTTGCCCCCGCTATCAAAATATCACTTGCTT
>CAIQMU010000076.1 GCA_903873095.1 uncultured bacterium | reverse complement strand
CCTACACGACGCTCTTCCGATCTACAACCATGCCATATTTGATGCGCGCGCATGCATTCAAAGATGCCGAGGCAAAAGACCATGAAATCAATGCGGGGGTGTTTAATTATCCAATGCTCATGGCGGCAGATATTTTATTGTATGATGCAGATGTTGTTCCTGTTGGACGTGATCAAAAACAACATATTGAATATGCACGCGATACAGCGCAGAAATTCAATAACGCATTTGGAGAAACATTTAAACTACCACAAGATTTAATTATCGAAGATGTTGAGACAGTTCCAGGTGTTGATGGTCGCAAGATGTCAAAATCATATGGAAATGTTATTCCACTTTTCGGAACAGACGAGGAAATCACCAAAGCCGTAATGAGCATCGTAACCGATTCAGGATCAGATGTTCCTACAAACGTGTACGCAATTCATAAACTGTTCAAGACAGAAGCAGAACTTGCGCCATTGTACGAGGAACACAAAGGAAAATACAAAGCACTCAAAGATGCACTTCTTGCTGACATCTTGGCATTTGTAACGCCGATGCGTGAACGTCGTGCATATTACGAATCAAAGCCGGAACTTGTTGCTGAAATTTTGAAAAAGGGGGGCGAGAAAGCAAAAGCAAAAGCTGAGGCGAAGATGAAGATTGTTCGCAGTGCGGTGGGACTTGAATAAAAAAAGAAAACAAAAAATTCCATTTCAAATGGAATTTTTTTATTGTATAATAAACAAATATGGCAAAGCTTCCAAATATTATTGAGAAAGAGCGATCACTGTGGGTTGTTATAAAATTCGTATTTCGCGAATCGTTGAAAGGTTCAAAGAAGTACTCGATATTGCGCTACATAACTTCTGCATTAGGAACCGCTTTTAGTTTTATTGAATTTGGTGCATTTGCAATTCTCATTAACGAATTCGCAACTCACGGGATTGTTCATGCTCGAGTAACGGTCTTGGTTTGGTGCTTTGTATTACTTGCAGGATCAGATATTCTTCCTTCAATCATTTCTTCTTATAATGATTATTTCACATCAATTCAAACAGATGATATGACGCGTCATATTCAAATGATGCAATTCAGTAAGATGAATGAACTTGATATCGGTACGATTGAGCAACCTGAATTTCAAAATATTTTACAAACAAGTAATAATCGAGGTTGGAGTTCTTTTTTCTCAATCATTAATCTTATTAATGGATCCATTAGAAATATTACGGCAGTAGTTGTTGCGAGTATCTCTTTGATTATTATCTCACCATTAGTTCTTCTGGTTATTTTTATTGGATGTTTGCCAACGTATTTTTTCGAGCGTAACAGTGCTGAGCTTTCTGCAAAATTATGGAAAGATAACGCTGAGAGAATTCGAATGTCAGCAACTAAGACGTCACCGATTTACAATAAGGACTCATTAATTGAACTCAAAAATTTTAGCCTTGTTAAAATTTTCTTGAAAAAATTTACTATAATCATCAAGAAATTTCATGACGAATTCATTGGTGTTTATCGTAAGCAGCTCGTGAATGATGTTTGGGTTCAAATTATGCTGATGCTTGGGTTTGCTGGTGCGTTTGCATTGCTTATTCATGGTGTGTATGTCGGAGCTATTGCCATTGGGGCGTTAGTCTTTTCATTTAGTGTTGTTTCTCGTTTTCAATTTGCACTTAACCAATTATTTGACAACTTTGGTCGTGCATCAGAACATCGCAGAAATGTAAGTACCTTTATGGATTTTTATGAAATGAAACCAATGATTATTTCCGGTACTATTGTTATTGATCCGACGCAGCCCATCACTGTTGAGTTCAAAAATGTTTCTTTTAAATATCCGAGTACTACAAAGATGACTATTAAAAATTTTTCTCTCACTATTCATCAAGGAGATAATATTGCAATTGTTGGTCTCAATGGTGCAGGTAAAACGACATTGATTAAATTATTAACACGTGTATACGATCCAACAAAAGGCAAGATTCTTGTAAATAGTATACCGTTAACGAACTATGACTTGAAATCGTGGAAAGAGTGTTTGGGTATTCTGCTTCAAGAATATGCAATTTATTCGGAAGAAACAGTTGCTGAAAATATTATGCTTGGGAATGTTAATATTCATGACCAATCAACCGTTGAAAGTATCGCAAAAGAAACAACCATCGATGAAACAATTAAAGGTCTTGCAAATAAATACGAGCAACGAGTGGGAACTGAATTTCGTGGAGGGGTTGAATTTTCAAAAGGACAAAAACAAAAACTGGCACTTTCTCGAGTCCTGTACAGAAAAGCACCATTTGTTGTGCTTGATGAGCCAACCGCTTCAGTTGACGCTGTATCAGAAGACACCATTTTCAAGAATTTAAAATCAAATCATACCAACCAAACACGTGTTATCATTTCTCATAAATTCTCAAACGTTCGTGATGCTGATCAGATTATTTTAATAAAAGATGGGCAAATTTTTGAACAGGGAAGTCATGATCAATTAATTGAGAAAGATGGAGAATATAAACGATTGTTTGAAATTCAAGCAGAAGGGTATCGATAAACAGGCAACAAAAGCCAGGCAGAAATGCTTGACTTTTTTATTTAAAATGTTATTCTAAATGGGAATTATTTTTTTAACTAAACTCTTTTAAAACATGAATATTACAGCGATTAACGACAGATTACTATTTCAGAAAATACCACTTAAAAATGGTATGACGCTTTATGCGCAACAAGACTATTCTTTTGAAACCGTTTATTTAAAATGTGTAGCACCTGTTGGTCATATGCATAATTCAGAATGGGTTTTACCGGGAACAGCACACTATTTTGAGCATATGCTCATGAAGAGGTCTAAAATGTTTCCGGAAAAAAGTTCCTTTAAGGAAAAAGTGCGTTTCCTCGGCGGAGATTTACGCGCATCTACTGGTTCGTATGGTACTTATTATGACCTTACTGCTTCAGTTGAAAATTTTGATGACCTAACACAGGGGACACTTTCTCAGTTTTTTGAGCCTATTCTTTTTCAAAATGAAATTGATAGTGAAAGAGGGATAATTAGTAATGAGCGTCAGAAAAGTGCCACATTTCATCCCAGCACCTCCGAGAAGGGACAATATATCAATACTAGATGGAGAGATACATCTTTTTTTTCACTCGAACAAAAGTTTGGTAGTGATATTGATTTTGAATCATTCACGGTTGATTATTTCAAAAAATTTCACAAGCTCTATTTCGACAAAAAAACGTATTTTATAGCTGCTGGGAATTTCGACCTTGATCTTTTGATTTCACGTATTGAGCAATTTTCATCTGATAAAATAATTGAAATCCCGTCAGAAAAATTTAATCCGTTTCGTTGGATCAAACCCCAGTTTCATGAATTTGCCACGAAGGAAACAAATCGGCTTGAATATAATTTAGGCTGGATTGCGCAAAACATCGAACCTGATGAGACACCTCATCTTGGAGCTGTTT
>CAIQMU010000075.1 GCA_903873095.1 uncultured bacterium | reverse complement strand
TAAAAAATCACACACCCCACCCCTCCGCCCTACGGGCACCTCCCCTTATAAAGGGGAGGATTCCGGACTTTCCTTTTATATTTAATTATGCTATGATGTCCCCATGAATACGATTACTCACATCCTGCCTTGGATAGAGCTCGCCCTCTCGGTTATTATGGTAGTACTAGTTCTCTTGCAACGTCCAGCAGATGGAATTGATGGAAGTGCATTTGGAGGAACAGGCGGAAACATGACATATTTTGCTCGCCGTGGCGCAGAGCGATTCTTGTTTGTTGCAACAATTGTTGTGGCTATCCTTTTGGCTGCCTCTGCATTCCTTGCTCTTGTTGGATAGTACCCCCTCGCCCTACGGGCACTCCCCCTAAAAGGGGGAGACATGTCCCTCTAACTTACTTTTAAGATTTTAAATTTCAGTTAGATAACCAATTCCAGTGAGATGTTTGTATTATTCATAATATATTCTTATGACTTCTTTTAAAATGAAATCTCTCATCGCGAGCCTTGGTATACGCGAACGCGTTGTCTTTATCGTCGCTGGTCTTTGTTTAATTATTGGAATATTTGGCGGACTTGTAACACTTTCAAACTTGTTTACAAAGCAAATTCCTATTCACGGTGGAACCTATCGCGAAGGAATCGTAGGATCTCCTCGGTTTATCAATCCTGTTCTTGCAACGTCTGATGCAGATCAAGACCTTGTTAATCTTGTGTACAGCGGACTCGTTCGCATTGCACCTGATGGCTCATCTGAATCTGATCTTGCATCAACTTGGACAATTTCACCTGACGGAAAAACATACACCGTAACACTTAAACCAAAGCTGGTATTCCATGATGGAAAACCACTAACATCGAGCGATGTTGCATTTACGATTTCAAAGATTCAAGATCCAACACTCAAAAGTCCTCTGCGTGTTGCATGGGACGGCGTTACGGTTTCAACTCCTGATGCGCAAACTGTTGTGTTTCAACTTGTAAAACCGTACTCAGGATTTTTAAATCAACTCACGGTTGGAATTCTTCCAGAGCATATTTGGTCAAGTATCTCAAACGATGATTGGTTAACCACCCAGTATGAAAGTGAACCAATCGGTTCTGGTCCTTACAAAATTGCATCTGTCGATCGATCACGTGTTGGAATTACGCAATCAGTAAACCTTGTTGCTTACAAGAAATTCACACTCGGTGAGCCGTACATTAAAAACATCGACATTGTAAGTTTTGCAAATACAGACGATGCAGAATCAGCATTCCACAGTCGATCAATTGATGGACTTGCCGCAATTGACTCAAGTGATATTGGAACAACACGAACATCGCACACGAATGTACTCACATCACCAACACCCCGTGTGTTCGGACTCTTCTTTAATCCAAGTAAGAACAAAATCTTTTCTGATCAAACAGTCATCAAAGCATTCAACTTGGCAATTGATAAAGATGCGATTATCCAAAGTGTATTTAATGGATATGCTCACCCACTAAACGGTCCACTTCCCGAATCACTTGATACAAGTCTTCCTGACAATCAAACAAGTCTCACCCTTGCAGGAACACTCCTTGATAAAGATGGATGGAAACTGAATCCAAAAACGGGTATCCGAGAAAAAACAGTTAACAAGTCTACGACACGATTATCATTTTCAATCTCAACAGCAAATACACCAGAATTACAAGCGAGTGCAAATCTCATCAGTGATCAACTTCAAAAACTTGGCGTAGAGACGAGTGTCAAAGTCTTCGAAGTTGGAAACTTGAATCAAAATGTAATTCGTGGACGAGATTTCGAAAGTTTATTATTTGGAGAAATTGTTCATCAAGACACTGACATCTATGCATTCTGGGATTCGTCTCAACGCAGTGATCCGGGATTAAATATCACAGGATACAGCAACAAACACGTGGACACACTATTGCAATCAGTATTAAAGGAAACAGATCCGAACAAACAAGCAACGATCTATTCTCAAATTTCTGCACAACTTGCAAATGATGCGCCCGTTGTCTTCTTGTATACTCCTGATTTCATTTATCTTGTCGATCAGAAAATCAAGAATGTTTCAATTCCAGCAGTTACTGATCCAAGTGACAGGTTTTCACAAATCAACACCTGGTACACCTACACTGATCACGTTTGGAACTTCTTCTTGAAATAGTTTTCTCTCTAGATCAGGGAATCTTAGAATCATTTCTAGGGTTTCCAAATCCGAAGAGAAACGGAACAAATTATTATTTATCAACAAACTATTATGAACACTCATAAACAACATTCTGGAGACACTGGACATCACGGTGAATTCCAAAATAGTCAGGCACAACCTCGCCTGCACAAAACCGCTGTCTATCGAAAAGACAATTCATTGTCGAGTATCGAAGCGGCACTTGATCGCATTATTCCCCAAGAGCACGCGAGTGAATTTCATGCGAAAAAATTAAACGCACGACCAGCAAACAAACGACCGATGAATCGACCCATGAACCGCAATTTCAAAGATCGCGGAACCGACATGGAACGATCGCCTCGTAAACGAAATGATGTCATTCCACCACTCGCAAAAGGTGACATTCGACTCATCGTTATTGGGGGTGTCGAAAAAGTCGGATCAATCAACATGACCGCAATCGAATACAACGATCAGATTATCGTTGTCGATGCAGGTTTTCAATTTTCTGATGATGATACACCAGGAATTGATTTCATGATTCCAAATACAAAATATTTGGAAGAACGAAAGCACATGATCAAGGCGATGGTGGTAACTCACGGACACCTTGACCACATCGGAGCTCTTTCACTTGTGATGGAGTCTCTTGGTAATCCACCAATTTATACCCAAGAATTCGGAGCACTCTTGATTAAAAAACGACACGAGGAATATCCGAACCTTCCGGAACTCAACATTAAAATTGTCGAGGATGAGGATGGGTCAATTCCTGTAGCCGACGACTTGAAAGTTCGCTTCTTTGGTGTGACGCACTCGATCCCGGACTCTGCCGGTGTTATTGTCGAAACTCCGTATGGAGATTTGGCACTTCTCGGTGACGTTCGCGTTGAAAACATCGACGGAGTTCCAACTGATGAAGAATATGCACAGTACGCAATGTTCAAAGACCGTGAAGTATTGTTCATGGCACTTGAATCAACTGGTATTCCTTATCCGGGTTGGACCATTTCTGAAAAAATCGTAGCTGACACGGTGGATAAAATTATTCGCGACGTGAAAGGACGATTATTGATTGCAACATTCGCATCTCAGATGGTTCGTATTATTTCATTCTTGGAATCTGCGCGCCGTTACGGACGTGTCGTGGTGATCGAAGGACGTGCCATGAAAACAAACATGGCGATTGCAAAACATTTGAAACTTACCAACTTGGATCATGTCATCGATATCGAAGACATGCACAAGTATCCGAGTAACAAGATTATGATGCTTGTGACAGGTGGACAAGGTGAGCAATATTCGATTTTGGATCGAGTATCAAAAGGAACACACAAGTTCTTGAAACTTGAAAAAAACGATACTATTGTCTTTTCATCATCAGTTATTCCTGGAAATGAAGGCGCAGTAGATGACTTGAAAGATGCACTTTGCCGTAAAGATCCAAAGATTATTACCTACCAAGACTCTGAAGTTCATGCTTCAGGTCACGGAAAACGAGGAGAACTCGAATGGGTTCACAAACAGATCAAGTATAAATATTTTATGCCTGTTCACGGAAACTATTCTCGTCTCGTTGCCCATCGTGACTTGGTTGAAAATCTTGGCGTATCGCGCGATCGCGTAATTATTCCTGAAGGAAATGGAACGATTATTGAATTCCGAAACAAAGGAACTGAAATGGTTGTCCTTCCTGTTCGTGCACCTCATGAGACGATTGCGGTTGAAGGAATGCGTACAGGAGAAATTCAAGAAGTTGTCATGCGTGATCGAAAACTTCTTTTGGAATCTGGGGTCTTCAATGTATTCGCCGTCATTGACGAGAAAACAGGAAAACTTAAAAAGTCTCCTGACATTTTCTCTCGAGGTTTCGTCTATATCCGAGAAAACCAAGAAATGTTCCACAAGGTTCGCGGGCTTGTCAAAAAGGTCATCGAGGACCGCACAGTTGATCCGAATTATTCTCTTGATGAACTCAAAGAAGAACTCGTTGAAAAAATCGAACGATTCTTACTTCAAAAAACTGGCAAGAAACCGATTGTCATGGCCGCAATTGTTACATTTTAAATCAACTCATTAAAAAAATCCCACACGATGTGGGATTTTTGGTTTTAGGCAGCGAGCTTTATTTTTTCATCAAAACAATCCAGTTTGATTTTATAATTCTCAGTCAGAATACTATCTGAAAATCTAACAAGGGTATCCTGTGCAATACTTGCAATATATTTGTTTACACTACTTGTTAGATGTTCATCATTTGAATAATGATAATAGTCAACAACTGATTCCAAATAAACAGAGAATGCCTTCTGAAGTTCAGTATTATTTTTCTGATCTTCCTTGATTGATCCAAATAAATAACTGAAATAATGTTGCGAATTATCAACTCGTAAGAGTAGGATATTCAATTTAGTAAAAAGCACTTGCATTTCACCCTCGAATTTTGCTGTGATCGATTTCATATTTTCTCGATGATCAAATAAGTCAATGTAAAATCCAGGATGCATTCTCTTGTATTCATTATCGGAATCATCCATCGACTGTTTGATTTTTTTTGGTATACTCAGGAGCACTTTTTGAATTTTATTCAGTACTTCTTTTGCGAATTCCTGAGTTTGTTTT
>CAIQMU010000074.1 GCA_903873095.1 uncultured bacterium | reverse complement strand
TCATTTCTACAATCTTGATGAATCCTTGATCTATGAAAAGACACGCCGAAAAGAAATTGTTCGCGCTCGTCAGGTTTCTATGTATATTCTGCGAGAAGATTACAGTATTTCGTTTCCCTTAATTGGGCGTAAAATGGGTGGACGTGATCACACGACTGTTATTCATTCATGTGACAAGGTAAAAGAAGAGATTCAGACTGATACGGAACTTGCTCAAGAGGTTGAACAGATCCGAGCGATGCTCAGTACATAAAACACCCACGTGGGTGTTTTATTGTGGTGGGGGAGGGGAGCTGTGGAAAAGTATGTGCAAACTGTGGGGGAAATGGACTGTATAAACCCAGTGAGAGAGGGATTGATAATAACTTGTTATAAAATCTTATAACTATTGTAAATAAATATGGATAATTACCTCGTAATATGTTTTTAATTATTTGATAAGTGCTTATTAACTAGGTATTAAATCAAGGATAACTCTGTACTTAAATGATCCTGTAAAAGAATTACACTTTTTACCCCAGGGTTATTCACACCCTAGGTTTTTAAAACCAACCATTTAAGCCTTGTTTTTAAACCTTTCCACACCATTCACAGTATCCACATACCTAATAGTGATAATAGTTCTTATATACGAAGTATATTAACTACTAACCACTGATGTCCAAATATGATAGAATAGGGATATATGAAAGTAGAATGTCTTCTCGAAAACTTCAAAAAATCAATTGGTCAAATTGAGAAAGTTGCAGGTAAAAATTTAACATTACCAATTTTAGGTGCGATCTATATCGAGGCATCTGATTCACACCTCACCATTCGCGCTACAAACCTCAACATTGGTGCAGAGATCATTATTCCAGCCAAGGTATCAGAATCCGGAGTTGTTGCCGTCTCGGCCCAATTATTAGCTCAGATCGCAAGTGGATTATCTGGTGATACTCCCCTTTCTCTTGAAACAGAAAATGATAATTTAATTATCAAAACAAAACGATCAAAAATGACGTTGAAATCGATGAATGCAGATGATTTTCCAACACTTCCCCGTGTTTCAAGTATTAATATATTTGAAATTCCAACAGAACAATTTGTTTCTGGAATAAAAAGTGTTTCATATGCTGCTGCAACATCAGATATTAAACCTGAAATCGCGAGTGTGTATTTATATCAAGACAACAATCAACTTGTCTTTGTTGCAACGGATGCATTTCGTCTCGCTGAGAAAAAAATAACTATTTCAAACATTGTTGAATTTCCAGAAATTCTCCTTCCTGTGAAAAATATTCTTGAAATTACTCGAATTCTTTCAGAGTTTCCTGGGAATATTACGGTTTCAATTGTTGAAAATCAGATTTCGTTTTCAAACGAAACGCTTTATATTACTTCACGATTAACAGGTGGTAATTATCCTAACTATCGGCAGATTATGCCGAAGGATTCTAAAACAGAATTGATTATTTTAAAATCTGATTTGCAAAATATTTTAAAATCAATGCTTGTTTTTTCTGATAAGTTTAATCAAATTGATTTAGTTATTAATCCTGCGGAAAAAATTTGCACGATGACATCG
>CAIQMU010000073.1 GCA_903873095.1 uncultured bacterium | reverse complement strand
TAAGTGTATTGATTAATTACTAAAACCGTCCTGCCGGACGGTTTTAGTATACGGCGTTGCCTTCAAACGTACACCCCAGCTGCGCTGGGGGTTTTTGGATGAAATAAAAAAGCCTCACGGGGAGGCTTTCGATTGATAAAACTAACGTAGTATCTCTTTCACTTCTGTCCAAATTTTTTCATGAATCACATCGACCGAGAATATTTCATCATTTTCACCACATATAATCCTTTTCCAGGCATTCATGGACTCTACCATTTTCACTCCACTTATCCTGGCATCTAACAAATGTTGAGGATTGTCTTCATGCTGATCAGTTCCGCTGTGATAGATCTTTTTCTCTTTTGCTTTTCCTTCTTGCAAAAGTTTTTGACTTATTTCAAGCGGAAGATCAAGATACAAAATTACATCAGGACGAGGAATTTTAAAAATTCCGTGCTCCATATGGTCAAGCCATTGAAGAAATTTTTCGCGCTCTTCCTCGGATTTTATTTTTCCTCCTTGATGAATTTGGTTTGCGCTCACGTAGCGATCAAGGATTACAACGGCACCCTCAGAAAGCCATTCCTTGATCATTTCCGAGGATTCAAATCGATCAGCCGCGTAGAGTGATGAGACAATGTACGGACTCATACCGACAAAGTCACCATGTTTTCCCGCAAGAGCCTCACCAATCAAACCGCCAAAATGGTTTTGGTAATGAGGAAAATCAAATGTCTTGCATCTGATACCCTCTGATTTTAGGCGCTCAATTAATTTTTTAGCCTGCGTATTCTTTCCCACACCGTCAGTGCCGTCTATTACGATCAATTTTCCATCCAGTCTTGGGAGTTTTCCATTTTTAATCATCCCAAATCCTTCATCGTCGAATATTTGCACACCATGGTCCATTCCGTTGTATTCTTCACAAAATGCAATCGCGCCATCTAATTTGGCATCATCACCTATTTGGTAAATACAGCTATCAATCATGACGCATGCCCTGAACAAATCCTTTGTTGCTTTTTTATCACTATTTCCCGAACCAAGCTCTGTGAGTTTTGATTTATTATTACTTGTCATAATTTTTTGTTTTAAAGAGTTATATAATTCTCACCAATCTTACTCCTTGTAACACGGAATACAACATTGACATTTAAGGTTTAAAAAGCTAATGTTTGGGTAAATTCATTCATAAAACCCAATAAAAATGAGCACATTAACCATTCCAGTAATTGCAATCACCGGTGGAACAACTGCCGGAAAAACATCCGTCATGGTCAATCTTGACCAAGAACTACCCAAGTATGGAGTTAAGCCCTATTTTGTAAGAGAAGCCGCGACTGACTTGTTTTCGGGTGGAATCAAACACGGCGAGATACAAAACACTCAAGAACTTATCATGCGTCGAATGCTTTCTGATGAGGAAATTTTCAAGGATGCCGCCAGAGGATATCCAGGAAATCTGCGTCCTGTTATAATTTGCGATCGTGGAATCATAGATTGTATGGTGTACTCTAAGCCGGGAGAATTTTTGGCAAATGCCCAGAAGCTCGGCACGACACTCCATCATCTGCGTGAACGTTACGACGCGGTAATTCATTTGGTGACGACTGCAAACGGTGCACCTGATGTTTTCCGAAGTGTCTTCAAAAATAATCCGTTTCGTGTCGAAGGTAAAGATGAGAATGGTGAACAATCAATTGAGCGCGCACTTGTTGAAGCTGTTGAAAAGGATCACCTAACACAAAACGCATGGCTTGGTTCCCAAAAACTCAAAGTGATTCCGAATCGTGCAACATTCGAAGAAAAAAAGCGTGATACCCTCAAGGCAATTCTTGGGGTGTTGGGAATTCCCTTACCACAGGAAATTGAATTCAAGTATCTGGTTCCAAGATTCTTCTCGCGCGATGATCTTCCAATGTCACATGAAACGGTTTTACTTACTCAGTATTACTTAAGTCAAACACCTCAGCTCAAGATCATGAGCTATCCCAAGGAGGCAACTAAAATTGTCGAACGTATCCGTATTCGCGAGTACGAAGGCAGTCGCACGTTCATCTATACACTTAAGGCATTCATTCCGGGGGACCCAAATCCATATGAACCGGAAGATTTCATGAGTGAGCGTGAATTCGTACAGCTTGTAAGTTATGCAAACAGTCCTCCCATCAAAAAAGATCGCACTTACTTTGTTCATCAACATCAGTATTTTGAATTCGATCAGTTTAAAAAGCAGATTGATAATGAAGCCAATAATATTTTGGAGCTTGAGGTCTCAGAAAAGAGTGACCGACCTATGCTGCCTGAATTTATTCCAAATCTCATAGATGTAACAAGTGACGATTTCTACCGCAACGAAAACATCGCAAAACGTCTCGTTGCTGTATAATGTACATAATCCCGGAACATTCCGGGATTTTTATTTTGTTGACTTATTTCCCTATTCTGATATGGTTGAGGAAATCAAAATAAAACTTAATACCACAATATGAGTACAACAGAAACACGGACAGAAACACAGTATGAGGAGCAAATCGAGAATGCTTTTCAGCTCTACCTTAAAAAAATGAAAGACTACGGAACATCTTGGAGGGTTCTCCGAGGAAAATCTATAACCGATCAAATTTTTATAAAAACCCAACGGATACGTTCTATACAAGAAGCAGGTGAACAAAAAGTTCAAGATCCTCTCAAGGATGAATTCGTGGGCATTGTAAACTACTGCATCATGGGATTAATTCAAATTAATCCCGAAAATGCAAATCTTTCTCTTGAACTCACACAGGATCAAGCAATAAGTCTCTACAATGAACAACGCAAAATCATCTATGAACTGATGCTCAAAAAGAATCATGATTATGGCGAGGCTTGGCGCGAAATGCGTATCAGTAGCTTGGTGGATCTGATACTTATGAAGCTACTTCGTATTAAATCCATTGAAGACAATGCCGGCAAAGTCATTGCCTCCGAAGGAATAGATGCTGGGTATCAAGACATCGTCAACTATTCTATCTTTGCACTTATTAGAATAAGTGAAGGAGAAGATCCGATGAAATAAAATCTGCAAAAAAAATAAAGCCGAAATGCGCATGCGCATTTTGGCTTTTCTTATGTGAAAAAATTATTATACCGCTACATCACCTTGAATTGAAGGGTGGCATTGATAATTTTCTATTTGAAAATCACTGTACATATAACCATCAATGCCCTGTCCACGATTTGCGATTACAATAGTCGGATAAGGGTACGGTATTCTAGACAATTGTTCGACGACCTGATCAAGATGATTGCTGTAAATATGCAGGTCGCCGTAATCATGAATAAACTCACCCGGCTTCATGTTGGTTACTTGTGCAACCATCATGAGAAGTAATGCATAAGATGCGATATTGAACGGTACGCCAAGGAAGATATCACAACTTCTTTGATACAACTGCAGGTCAAGTTTCAAAAATGGTGCACCTGCCGCATCCAATTCATCATCCCCCATTTCCTGAGACCATGAAAAGACTTGATTGTTTTTCTTTGCCCAATGACTCCTGCGTTCTTCCAGAGACATCAACGATGAATGAAATTGAAAGAAACAGTGACAAGGAGGCAGTCCGGACTTTGACATATCATTAATATCAGCAGGGTTCCATGCAACAACAATAACTCTGCGATTCATCACCCCAGTTTCTTGCTCCCTCTTGAGCTGGTCGATTGCGACTTGAATCTGGTCAATTCTAAGATATGTATAGCCCTCATCATAGGCCTCCAATTGTGGGGTTTTCCAATTGCGCCATTGCTTACCATAGACAGGCCCGAGATCACCCCACTTTTTAGAAAACGACTCGTCTTCGATAATTTTTTGTACAAATTCATCCATCGTCTCTCCTAAAAAAGAAGTTGACTCGCGATAATTTTTGTACGGCCAGTCATTCCAGATTTTTACCCCATTTTGAGCAAGATACCTGATGTTTGTATCCCCTTTTAGAAGCCACAGAAGTTCGTAGGTTACGGCCTTGAGAAAAACCTTTTTTGTCGTAACCATAGGAAAACCATTCTCCAGATCAAAGCGCAATTGATATCCATGGACACCTGTTGTGCCAGTTCCTGTACGATCTGCTTTTGGTACACCATAACGCAGAACATGTCCGAGCATTTCCTCGTATCCGTAAAATTTCTTCAACTCCCCAGGAACACTGGCCTTTGTTAGTTCGTGTTTTTTTCTTGCCGAATCAGCTGAGCTGTTGAGAATATCACGACCTTCTCGTAACTCTTTTGTTTTTACTGTCATACTATTTGTTATTTAATTGTTAAAAAATAAAGGTTCTCACTCATCGTACTTATTACTATAATAAAGTCAATTTGACATTATAATTTAAATAAGTACTATTCATTTAAAATACTCTCATGCTCCAAACAAAATCAATTCTTTCGCCCATGTTAGATTCGGATGGATCAAGAATTTCCATCATGAGTCGTCATACATTAGATGACGGAATTACCCCCAATCCACTCATTACGCGTGACAAGTTTGCCATTCATCTACCACAACTTGCACCATCACCGAAACTTATCGGTGACTACTATAAACGCAACCTGCCGTGGGAGGAATTCGAAGCAAGATATTTGCAAGAAATGCGTGCCGAGCCCGCAAGAGAGTTCGTGCGATTCTTGTCAAGAATGTCACTCAAAACGGTCATTACTATCTTGTGCATCGAGGAAGCAGCAGACTATTGTCATCGACGTTTACTTGCCGAGGAATGCAAACGACTCGAACCGGAAATCAAAATCACCCACCTGTGACAGTGAGTGATTTTTTATTTGGTTCAGAAATTATTTAATTTCAATTCCCATTGATCGCGCAGAACCTGCAACAATCTTTTTAGCGGCTTCTACTGTGCGGGCATTAAGATCTGGCAACTTGATCGTTGCGATTTCTGTAAGCTGTGCATCAGTGATTGTTCCCGCCTTTTTCTTGGTATTTGTTCCTGATCCTTTATCAACCTTCGCAAACTTCTTGAGAAGTGCTGAGACCGGAGGAGTTTTCAAGATAAAGGTAAACGATCGGTCATCGTAGACAGTCATGAGAACTGATACCATTTCGCCCATGTTCTCGCGTGTCATTCCGTTGAACTGGTTTACGAATTCTCCGATGTTAACACCGGCCTGTCCGAGAACTGGTCCGAGAGGTGGGGCTGGTGTCGCCTTTCCACCTGCAATCTGCATTTTAATTGTTTTGGTGATTTTTTTAGCCATATAATAATTCAAATTGTGCGTGAAGCTGCGCAATTTATAAGTAGCGTAACCCGTACACCTTAGCATTTTTAAATTTTTTTGTCAAAAAAATCCGCATTCTGTTTCGAGAATGCGGATAAATTTCATTTGATGCCGATGTCATCAGTTGATGTCATCTTGTTTTTAAATTGCAGCTTGAAAAATAGAATTAATGCAACAACTATCATAAAAATAATGAAAGGAGTTGCCCACTTCCAGCCTCCGAAATATCCTATCCATAAAATATTCAGAGAACCCGTGATATAAGATGCAATTGCGAAAGGATGGATATTGTCATGCCTGTTATTTTTGTAAGGTTTTTTCATGTGTTAAGTTTTTTACAATATACCACACATCCAAGAAAAAATCCATCGAAGCAAACCGGGTGAGGTTTGCTACATTTTCTTTACTTGCGAGAAATCAAGTTCAAACGGAGTTTCGCGTCCGAACATCGAAACAAGAACTTTGACCTTGCCTCGTTCCGCATCAACCTCAGAAACTTTTCCTTCTTGATCTTTGAATGCACCTTCTGAAATCGTAACCAAGTCTCCAACCGCAACTGACACATTGTGTTTCGTATCACCAATGTTCATGCGAGCCAAGACCGCATCGATTTCTTCTTGTCGCATTGGAACCGGAACCGTTCCTGATCCGACGAATCCTGTTACGCGAGGAGTGTTTCGAATCACATACCATGAATCGTCCGTTACAATCATGTCCACCAAAATATATCCGGGATAAAATTTCTCATCTACCTCGACACGTTTTCCATTTTTAACTTTGATGACTTTTTCAGTCGGAACAAGCACGTTGAAAATCTTGTCTTGCATACCAAGAGATTCCACACGCTGTTTCAAATTTCGCTCTACTGCGTTTTCGTATCCTGCGTAGGTATGGATCGCAAACCACGCGCGCTCCTGATGGGTGTCTTGTCGTGCCATAGAAATGATTAAAAAAGATTAGCCGATAATTGCTCGCAAAATAGTTGCAAAGAGTGCGTCGAGTGCACCAAGGTAGTAACCGATGATAAGGGCAACGATGATCACAATCACTGCAAGTCCAAAAGCCTCGGCTGGTTTTGGCCATACGATCTTGTGAAATTCAGTTTGGAGTCCTTTGATAAAATTCATAAATGATGAAGAAAAATAACGAGTAAGTTCAAGCTTTTTTAAAAGCCCTTGTGGGGCTTTGATGTGGATAGAATACTCTCATTGGGGAAAATAGTCAAGAAGACAAACCTCACCCGGTTTCCTTTCGGAAACCACCCTCTCCTGGAAGGAGAGGGTTTTGCTTCGGTAGAGTTTTATTTTGAAGTTTAAACGAAGAAACCCTCCCCTTCCAGGGGAGGGTGGACGACGAAGTCGGCCGGGTGAGGTTTGTACTAGGAGCGGGGTGAGGTACACGAAACACACCGACATCCATGCGGTTTGATATGCTCATCAAAGTATTCTGAACCGTAATCATAGGTAAGCTCATCCCCTGCCCCAATATTTTTCTTGGCGATGATAAAAATGCGACCACCTTTATTTTCTGCTTCACAGTTGGCAGCCTTGCCACAAGCATGATTAACATAACGCGCCGTATTTTTACGCGTCGTTCCGTCGATCGTCCATTTTGAATTTATTTCAAATAAATATTTTCCTCCGCGCTTGTTTGCCTCATCAGCTGAAATTTTTTCGCCGACGTATTCAATAATTTTTGCACCTTTTTTAATCGGCTCACCTGCGAATAATCCAAGTCCCGCAGCGGATTTTTTAACATCTAATTTTAGAGCAGAGGTTTTTGTGTTCATGTGAACCCTATTCTACAGAAAATATTTTTTTATGCAAAAAAACGACCCAATATGTGAATCGTTTTATGTTACAATCTAATTTTTAGAATTGAGTTTAAGTTTTAGAATTTGTCCCTCGTTTTTTGAATACACGTCAAATTCAGAAACTTTGTCTTTTGAAGGAATATCTGACTCTGATTTAAAATCATTTTTGTACAGAAGAATAAATCGAGGTGGATCATTATCTGATTCAAGTCGCCTGATCAGACAGTAATATTTTTCTTTCCATTCATAAATGGATATGAATTTGAAAGCTATATCACTTTTCAAGTTTTCCAGACAAAGTTCTGCTGTAAAGTGATTGTCTATTGTTATAAAAAGACTCCAAAACAATGCAGCGCAACACAGCATGAGGAAAACGAGATCGCCTGTAACCGAAGACTGTTCGCAGAAAGTAATCAATCCTAAGGAAAATGAGAGGATCGCCAAAACGGACAGCAAGATGAATAGTATTACTTTACTTAATTTAAATTTTTTCATTCTATTTTATTTTTGGTTAACAAATATTTAAATGTAAAATAGCATTTTAAACAAAAATAGTCAAGTACACAAAAACCCTTTCAGTGAAAGGGTTTTTGACTGTTTACTTGTTCATCACCTTCTCAATCGCAGCCTTCGTCTTCGGTCCAAGAATTCCGTTTACCGGCGTAATCTTATTCGCCTTCTGGAATTTCATGAGTGCCGCTTTCGTCGCAGGACCAAATGTTTTTGTTTCCTTACCTTTTGATCCAGGACCCGATTTTGCAATTGGGAATCCGTGAGTGTTCAAGAATTTTTGCAAGATCGTCACATCATTCCCCGGTTTTACATTTTGTTTCAACTGTCGAGGGAAATGGTATGCACCACCACCTGCCGATGCTGGTGTAGGAGTCGTTGTATGAGTAGTAGTTCCCGTAGTTGAAGGACATGTTACACCTGCAACACATCCCGCACTTGATGATCCACCAATTGTAGAACCGCCACTTGATCCACCACCACCTCCACCACCTCCACCATTTGGAGCAGCAATGACTGTAAACGGACCAACTGTGAGTGTATTTGATTGAGGCCCAGAATCTGAATGCAGATCAATCGTACAATTATGAGTTGATCCGACACCCATTCCAGGATCAGAAAGTGTCAAGGTGTGTGTTCCATCACTTGGAGCACTATCCATCGTAGCGGTCGCATTACATTCACCAACCTCAAATGAATATCCCGTAACATCACCCGATACACTGAATGTATACACCGCTGGACTACCCACCGTGATTGTTGATGCAATTGGTGTAACTTGCGTCAACACCGGAACATTTGATTCCCCTGTTGCTGCAAGATAGGCAACATCACTTGGTGTAAGAGCGTTTTGATACAATCTGAAATCATCAAGATTTCCGTCGAAGTATCCACTCCATGGTTGCGAGTATCCGAGGGATAAATCAGTCGAGTTACTTGCATCACCAATCGTGATACCTGTGTACGTTGTATCGAGTTCTCCATTTTTGTAAATCTTCACCGTATGAGTTGCTGTGTTGTACACAATCGCCCAGTGTTGCCATGATCCAATATCTACTGATGCAGTTGAATGCAAGTAGTCCTGTGTTCCTCCGTCTCCATGAGCTCGCAAATTAAGAAGCGGACCACATGAAGAATCATTGCAATTACTTGATCCATCATCATATACGATAAACCCTCGATCTGAGTCAGGATTAAACTTTGAAATTATTCCCCGGCTTTGATCATCATTCCATGTTGTTGGCTTCATCCAAAATGCAATCGAGAAGCTTCCATTCATGTCCAAGTTTGATGCATTAGACACATCAACCTTATCATTTGTTTCAGAATTGAAATTCAAACTTTCGGTATCAGGAACAATATTTTTAAGTCCCGGATTATCCGAACTTGGTGTCGGTGATCCTGAAACAGTTCCATTGCTTTCATTTGTTGATGAATCAACAACTGTTGAACCTTGTGTTGTTTCATCCATTTTCCAGTATGCAGATGTATTTGCAACTTCTGATGGTATATCAGGATTGTACGTAAACGTACTACTGATTAACGACGATGAACCGCCACCATTACTTCCTTGAATATTCAATGTCTGAGAACCTGTTGTATCTGGAACAGGAATATCAGAACCACCATTATGACAACTTACTCGATTGGTTGCATCACTGTCACCATATGAATAATCACATGTTGTAGAATTTCCCCAATCAACAATTGGACTCCACGTTGTCACAGTTGAACTATCAGCAGGTGTTGTAATTGAAACTGTAGGAGCCGGTGGTACATAAACATTTCCGGTCAGTGTTGGATAATCAGCATTGTGATCGATCCATACTGGTGCAGATGTGAAATCCCAATTTGAAAGTGGTCCATTCGTTGTTGAGTTTTGGAAGAACGAACCAGAACTTTCACTTGTACAGAACGAACTACCATCAGCATCACCAACACATGGAAGTTCACCATCTGAAATAGTCGCATACCAAAGATTTGTTGGTGTAACGGTACTTGAATCTCCAATAAGCCATCCAAGATTTGTTGTTTCGGGAATATCACTTAAGTCGACCGCACTAAACGAATCTCCAAATGTGATCGTTCCATCAGAACCAAATTGTCCAACAAGCCCTCCGACATCTTGTGGACTATCACCTGAGATAGTAAGCACTCCACTTGCGTAAGTTCGATCAATGGTCAAGTTTGTAGATGCATCTGCATATCCGACAAGTCCTCCGACTTGTGAATTTCCAGAAACGTTTCCGCGTGAATAGATATCACCTATTGTTGTATCACCGTAATCATATCCTACCGCTCCACCAACATACTGATAACCAGAAACATTTCCTGCTGCGTAACTTGATGAAATTGAACAAGCATAAGGATTACTTGCATTATTTGAATAACAAGCAAGAAGTCCTACAAGTCCACCTGCATAATCTCCACCATCATTGTTTACATTTCCTGTAATATTTCCTGTTGCGTAATCATTCTGAATAACAATCCCTCCTGTTCCATTTGGATCAGTCAAGAAAACTCCAGGACCTTCACCCTCAGTTCCTCCAATCAAACCTCCGACTTCACTATCACCTGTTACATTTCCTGTTACTGAACTATTTGTAAATGATGCCTGCATCAGAATTGGACTACTATTGAAAACAAATATGTGCCCAACAAATCCTCCAATATCACCACCTGTTCCAGTAACATCTTGCGTTACAGAATCATGATCAATCGTAAAGGTTATATTGCCACCATTTTGATCAAGCTCTTCTGATCCGATAAGTCCACCTGTCGAACTACCACCTGAAACAGTATTCGTTACTGAACTGTTGGTAATTGAAACAGTTGATGTTCCACCGGCTCCTTCGGCTCTTGCATATCCAATCAACCCTCCAGTTTCATAACCATTATCCGATGATACAGTACTTGAAACCAATGCGTTTGAAATCTCAAGTCCTGCAGGATCCCCGTCACTTGCAGTATCTACATACAAGTAACCAATAAGGCCTCCAACTTCTTCTGAACTGCCTGATGTATACGACCCAATCGCACCACCTGAAACCGTATCATGATCCATCGTTACGTATGTATCTGTGTTATACGCCTCGAGATCTCCGAATATTCCACCAATTCCCCCCTGATTAATATCCATTGATCCCGTGTAGGTAAGATTTGAAAAATCATTTGTTGTGCTGTTATACATATCAGCATATCCAACCATCCCTCCCTCGTCCCAATCATTATCAGCAGACACAGACAAATTACTTGAAATATTTTCAAGATCTCCATCACTTTCCAAATCACCAATCAAGCCACCGACATCCCATCCTCCCGCAACCGAACCCGATGAAAAAATTATGTCTTTAATTGTCGCTCCAGTAGCCTTTGCAAAGACACCAATGTTTCCGATATTTGGCTGATTGATAGTAAGGTTGGTAACTGTCGTGATATTACCATCCAATCCGCGTCCTTCGAGCGTTCCAGTAAATCCATTATCAGACGTTTGTCCGATTGGTTGGAAATCGATACCCGAACAATCGATTGTGTCATCTGGAGCGTTCAGTTGATAGTATGCACTTAAGTTTCCGTCTATTGCATTAAGCTGCGTACAATTTGTAATGATATATGGATCCTCCGAAGTACCAGATCCAGTTCCATCAAAATCCGGGACAAGCGAAATTGAGTATTGATTGGCTGTACTACCACCTATTTCGTTTTCAGGATCAACGGTATTGTCGTAAGATAAATCATATTGTGAATTTTGGGAATAATATCCATCTGCCGTAACTTGAATAGCGATTGGATTTTCGCCGCCACCGCACGGATTAGCTTCGACAACACCACTACCATCGGTTGTTCCAAAACTACTGAACGATCCCCAATACGGACATGCAACTTGAACCGTTGCGCCTGAAATTGGATTTCCTGAGATGTCTTTTACGGTTATTTTGGCATACCCAACAGTTCCACTTCCACCTCCTCCTCCGCCACCTGAAGATCCAAGTGATGACAATCCACTATTATTTCCATAAGCAAGAATCTGTGTTCCATCAGCGGATACACCGAATGATTGCCAGTTGTCATTGATGACATTTGTCTGTGCAGTAAATGTGTTTCCTCCATCAGTTGAAATATACATCGGCCCCGTAGTTGTACTTGAATCATAATTGACTCCGGCTGCAATCACACTACCATCTGCAGAAAGTCCAAATCCATACCAGAAATGATCACCAAGTGCAGTCTCATCGTTCCATGTTGAGCCAAAATCTCTTGAAACCCCAACATCTCCGTGCCATCCTCCAACAGCAATCGTTGAACCATCAGCTGAAAGTCCAAGTGCGTTTAAGTTACCACCAGGAACACCTGAGGCTGACGAAAATGTATTTCCATAATCACTCGAAGTATATAAATTTCCACCATTTAATGCTGCAAGATATTTACCATCCGCAGAAGCAGCGAGACCGCCCCATCCATTATCACCAGTAGTTAGAAGTTGCCAAGAAGCCCCCGAGTTTTCTGAACGATACAAGTCGTATCCACTTCCTGCGATATACATATATTTACCGTCTGCCGACATGGCAACATAGGCACCACCAGACATCGAACCTGGTCCACCACTAAGTGTTCCGACATCAGTCCAATTTGAACCCGAATCTGATGATAAGTATGTATCACCCCCGTATATCGAAGCGAGCATAAATTGCCCCGTTGCTGACATAGCAACAGAATTCCATTGATGATTTCCCAGACTTGTTTGATCATTCCATGACACACCTCCATCCGTTGAAGTATGCACATCTCCAATATCAGCAGATGCTATAACCTTTGAACCATCAGCTGATCGTGCCATGTGAAGCGCGATACCACCCGACCATCCTGACTGATGAGTCCATGTAAAATTAGGACCTCCTGTGGGTGTTGTTTGAGCTGTTTGATAATAGAAGAATGTTGCAGAAGCTGTTCCATCTGTTTGACCATCAGCACTTCCCTTGATATGAAGGGTGGCACTTGCAAAATCACTACCTGTCGGAACAGGAATATCAGAACCATTATTTGAACATGTTACTGTTTGATATGAATCACTTCCATACGCATACTGACACGTTGTTGCAATTCCAAAGTCAACAACCGGATGCCAATTATTTGCAAGTGCAACCGAGCCATCTGCCGGTGTTGTAATAGAAACCGAAACTGCTACTGTGTGTGCATCACTTCGAAGTACTGGATAGGAATCAGAAGCAGTATTCCAGATATTCGTGAAGTCCCAAGAATCGAGTGGTGCACTTGATGAATTATCAAGGAAATAGGTTGGATTCGAACCATCTCCATTTACAGCAGTACATGCATCACCGCTATATTGAATACAATGAGCCTGCCCACTTCTATTCGCATCAAAATAGTCATTGGTAAGTGTTGCACCGTTGGTATATCCGAAAAATCCAGAAACTGTATCACCACTACCCGTAACTGCTCCCGCTGAGAAACTATTGGTTACCGTATCACTTGGTTCAAAATTATATCCGATAAGTCCTCCCACCGAACCATTTGTTCCTGCGGTAACAGAACCTGTTGCGTAGCTTCTATCAACAGTGGCACCTGTATTCATATATCCAACAAGTCCACCAACAGCACTCCACGGACTTGAAATTGTTCCTTGGGAATATGAATTTGAAACCGAAGACCCTCCGATAAGCTGACCTACCAAACCTCCGGTGTCTCCACCACTCGTATCCGTAACGTTTGCAGTACTGCCGACAAATGAAATATGTGTTCCGCCATCTGCGTAACCAACTAATGCCCCCTCAGTCCCTACGCCCGTAACCGATCCCGCGAGTTGAAGATTGGTAATGGTTGCCCCCTCTGTCGCACCAAACAAACCGACAAATTGGATCGGATCGTCAATTGAAATAGTAATTGTGTGTCCTTGACCGTTAAACGTTCCGGTAAATGGTGACACATACGAACCAACCATAATATTATTTCCTTCACCTCCACATAACAAGTCAGCAGTGAGCGTATAATGTCCAGAAAGATTATTATTGATGTTTTCAAAATCAGCACATGATGAAATATCCCCGGAACTTCCGCCACCACCTCCAGACGTTGTGTCTTCAGTCGTGTCTGAAGTAGGTCCCGTTCCAATACTATTCACGGCACTTACTCGGAAATCATAATCCGTACCTGATGAAAGACCTGTGACTGTTGCTGTTGTACTTGTAAAAGGATCGTGCGCAAATGTTGACCATGAATTTTCACCATGAATACTGTACTCGATCACATAATCAGTCACCGCATCAATATTATACATTGGCGCATCCCATGAAAGATTTACTGAGCTTGAATCTTCTGATGTATGAGTTAGATTCAGTACCTTACTTGGCGCAACATGGATTGGTGTTTGAAATACAGGATAATTCGCAGTTGTTGTCCATACATTAGTAAAATCCCAGTCAGCAAGCGGAGTGTTGCTACTATTGTTTTTAAAATACATTGAATCGCCTCCCCCTACGTTTTCAGGGTTACAGTATGGATCGTTATCTGTGTTGCCATAACATATGGGTCCAAGGGTACTTGCAGTAGCATCAAAATAATCCTCTCGGGTGAAAACGGTATTGGGTTCACCAATAATCGATCCTAGACTAGAACTTCCACTTATAGCTGCGGCGCTGAAACTGTACGTAAGAGATCCACCATTAGCAATACGCCCGATTATTCCACCGACGTTGTTACCACCAGAAATAGTCCCTGTTGCATATACATTAGTAATATGACTACCATTACCTTGACCAAGAATACCTCCAGCATCATCACCACCCGTCACATTTCCTGTGCTATATGAATTCGAAATAGTTGACCCCGCAGTATCAATTCCGACAAGTCCCCCAAGATTACCTGCTCCACCTGTTGAAACATTTGCAGTACTTCCTACATACGAGATATTAGTATTTGATGCCCATCCAACAAGTGCACCTACAGAACTGAATCCGTTCACGCCTCCAGTAAGAATAACATTGGTAATAGTTGCACCATCTGCTCTACGGAAAAGACCGGCAGAATACACACTATCATTAATCGAAATTGTAACTGTATGACCACCTCCATCGAATGTTCCTGTGAACGGACCACCATCAGTTCCAACCATAATATTGTTTCCTTGGTTGGTACAATCAGCATCAGCAGTTAGTAAAAATGATGAAGACAAGTGATTATTTATGTCTGCTATACCAGCACATGTGCTAATACGATAAGGATCACTTGGTGTTCCTGAACCTGAATCAATAGTTGGTGTATGGTATCCAGAGTCTGCTTCATTAACAGGAAAATCGGTTATGCTTGTTGTGTAGTTGCCTGAGTTATCCAACATCTGGGTACCCTCGGCACCCGTGTCATATGAAAATGTAAGTGGTCCCGCATAATCATCAGGGTCACTCGTATCTAAATTAAGATAGAAACTATTGTCACCTCCACCACTAATATCAGCAGCTGTGACAGTGATCGATTGTCCGGTCGTAGCATTTTTAATGGTAAAGTTTGGATGACTTACCGTACCATTATCAACATCTACGAGATTTTCAGACATCGTAAAAATAACCTGAGTTGTCGGACTATCTCCTCCACTGTTTTCGGCATATCCCGAGGTAAGGACCGGTGCAGCATCATCCGTAATTAATTCCTGTGGAACATAATCTTCACTATTACCGATCGTCAAGTTCGCAACAACAGTACCAGGCTGGATATCAATATCTCCTTGAGGTGTTGTTTGAAATCCATCAGCTATATTGAAAAAGAGATCAAGTGCATTATTCTCGGTATCAATCGTCGCACGAGCTGGATTTACACCATTGTATGTAATTTGGGAAAGATCGGTTCCGCTGGCAGTCACAGTTCCTGAATACCAAAACGAGGTCAGTGTTGGCCCAGTACTTGGTATTACAATTTCAACCTGACTTGATCCAGCATTCACCATATCACCAACAATATCGAGCATGTTTTCATAAGGACTCACAGTAAACGTATGATTCGAATCTGAGTCCATTGTATTTGGTGAACTTGCCAAATCCTGTGCATCAGAAATAGTAATTGTTTCCGTTGCTGTTGTACTTGATGGAATAGAATAATTAAAACACCATGTTGTGGCATTTGAATCTCCGCAATCAGTTACTGTTTGGGTTGATCCGTCAGGTGAAACAGAAACAGTTGGTATGGTAACCGGTTCAGAAAATGTTATCTGCACTGCCTGTGGTGAACTTGTTGATGCATCAAGTGTACTTCCATCAACATCAGAAATTACCACGACCGGTTTCGCATTGTCAGTAATATTACTATTAGTAATGGTTAGTGTTGATGTATTGTGTGCAAGACTACTTCGATCAAGAGTATTTGCTGAAATAGTAAGAGACCCTCCAGATTTGTAGGTCCCTACAGAAATGGGGAACGTTGCCGTAATAGTTGTTCCACTCATCGTGGCAATCGTTGGCGTATTTCCATTGTAATGAATATGCGACAAGTCAGTTGAATCAGCCGTCGTATCATGATTATCAAAAAATTGATTGTAATTTGAACCAGAAATGACAATATCCACCGTCGATTGGGTGGAATTTTGAATAACCGCAGATGAAATACCTATCGTATTTGGAGGGGTCGCAAAAGCCGTACGTGAAAACGCCGTGGTGGCGAACAATACTACTACGAGCGCACAGAACAATACTATTGTTCTCGTAAAAAAAGACTTTTTCATATAAAAAATGGAGGACCTGTAATCAAACTGACTTAATGGTAATACTGTTTATTATATAAGGGTCTCCTTTAAAAAGAAAGTCTTTTAAATCAAAAAAATAAAATGGTGGAAAACATCCCGCGTGAGCACCTTGCAACTAATTATGGTTTATTGATACAATAAGGTTCATGAAAAACAATTTTGTCCAAACAATCATAAGTTTCATTCTGATCATGACAAGTATTGCAGTTGCACCTCTTGTATTTGCAGCAACACCAACGACACCCGTGGGTCACACATCAACGAAACAAGTAGTATTAGTTCATTCCAATAAAAAAGGTGCCTCCATCAGTCGTCGAGGGCTTGGTGGAACCGTAACGGCAATCAGTGGTACAACCATCACTCTTACATCGGGAGGAAAAAATCCAAAAACCTACACCATCAATGCCAGTAAAGCACATATTGTTGGAATAAAATTAGCATCTCTATCAACTATTCATGTTGGTGATACAATTGTAGCGATGGGAACAATCACAGGAACAATACTCTCTGCAACAACTGTTATTGATCGACCGGCAGGAACCGCAACACCAAAAGCATTTACATCACTCAAAACAAAAACAACGCACTAGCGTTGTTTTTGTTTTATTGATTATTTGCTTTAAATTTGTTCAAAATTTCTTGTTCAATATCTGCCCTGTCGCGTCCATATTTCAAATACGAAAGTTGTTTAACAGCAGCGATTTGTTCAGGATTTCCTTTTGGGGCATATCCATCAAAAATCGTATTCATATTAAACGCCTGCGCAGGTCGTCCATCGACGAGCATACTCATAATCGCATTGAAGTTATCTTGTTTGATAATATCATCTTTTGAAAATTCTGGTTTAACACGAGGCTCAACAAATTTTGCATCCTCGTCGTTGATACGGAAGAATCCCATCGTTCCCACGTTTCCAAATACCGCACCTTTGATATAGTCAGGAAGTTGTCCTAAATACTGGTGTGTCATATTCAGTGATAATTTATATTTTCGAGCTTCTGACAAAATCGCAGAAACAGATTCTGTCACCACATTTTGAAACTCGTCCATGTACACATAAAATGGCGGGAACTGCGATAAGTCTTGTGCGTCTGCACGTGACATCGCAGCCATCTGAAGTTTTCCGATCATGATAAGCCCAATCAAGTTTGCATTTTTCTCACCAAGAAGACCTTTCGACAAATTCACAAGAAGAATTTTTTTGTTATCCATCACGTCACGGAAATTAAATGCAGACTTTTCTTGGAGTACAATCGGACGCATGAATTCATTCGAAATGAAATCATCAAATTTTCCGGAAATATACGGTACAAAGTTTTCAAGTCTTTGATCCCCTGTCGTTTTCTCGGCGGCTTTCCAAAATTCGTTAATCAACGGATCTTTGCATTTTGACAATTTCAAATCACGGAATGTTTTATCAGCAAGGACTCGTGTGATTTCCATCAGCGTATTTCCTGATTCAGGATCACTCATCACAAGGAGTGCCGAATTTCGGAAATACTGCCCGAACATCGCACCTCCTTGTGCTTTCATATCAAACAACTTGTCAAAAATTCCAAGGAGTTCACCGATCACAAGTGATTTTTGTTGTGGGTGTGTTATATCATATTCGAGCATGTTAAGTCCCATCGGACGATCAACATAGGATGGATCGAAATAAATCACATCATCCATGCGCTCCGGCGGAATGTTTGCGAGAATCGTTTGCACATCAGATCCGTGAGGATCGATATAACAACATCCATCACCATTTTTGATATCTTGAATAATCATTTTCAAGAACATTTGCGTCTTACCGACACCTGTCTGTCCAATGGTATAGAAATGTCGCAAACGATCTGCCGGTGAAAAATAAATCGGCGTTTCTTTTCCTCGGAATACATTCGTACCAAGCAAAATTCCCTGATTTCCCATTTGTAGCGGTGCTGGTGCAGAACCGGATTTTGCCTGCTTGAGCTGAGGTGAATCTTTGGTTGCTGATGGAAAATGAACAAGGGATGCAAGTTCATGAAAATTCAAATGCAGAACCTTGTCGTGATTCATAGCACGATAGGCATATTCATGGAAAAATGGCATCAAGTCTCGCCCTGAAACATTTTTAAAATTCAAACCATTTCCGGTTGTATTTGAAAATTGATAAAACGCTGACTGCAGTTCACTTAAAATTGCCTCAGCGCGAACTTGGTGTTGCGCACTTGCAATGATGCGAATATTTGTTTCTATGACCGTTGCTTTTAATTTTTCCGTGATACTTGCGATCGCAATCTCATCAACATATTTTGTTTGTTTTGGTTCATCAGGTTTTTTCTCTTCTGTTTTAAAGAGTGATAAGGCAACCTTTCCAAAACCTTTTGCTTCGTGCAACCATGGATTTTCAATTTCATCTTTTATATCTGAAAATTTATCCCCTTTGCGAAGTCTGTCTAAAATTTTTCCGTATTGTTTGATAAATGTATCCCCCGCTGGCCGTACCGTAAATTGAATAGCTGCTCCTTCACCGTTTTTATCGAGTTTTGAAAACACATTCAAAATAACATCGAGCGGATCACTTGCGAATGTGTCATATGTTTTAATGGTCATCAAATCTGAACTGGTACTTGTTGCGTACGATCCTGCAGCACCTCCTTGTTCATTGAAAATATTATAATCATCTGTTACCTCGACAACCTTTGCATCTGCATAAAGTCCTAAAATAACTTTTTCAAACATATCAGAACGATCACGAGGAACGGAAATGTAAAACACTACTTCGTCTGATGCATTTGAAAGTGCAATTTCAATCGTATACCAATTTCGATCCGGATTGTCTCCGGGGCCAATCGCCTGCATTCCAGCAAAAAACTGTTCCATGGCGGATGTTAAGTCTTTAAATGTTTTTTGTACCCCCTCATCAGGTCGAGGAAGGGTTACTTCAAACAACCGAGCATTTATTTCTTTGAATAATTCTGTATTTGGTTTGAGTCCTGGAATTTCGTGATAGCTCGACAAATATTGAACAAGGAATCGCAAGAAATCATCATCTATGTGTGGATTATTCATCCCTGCGACAACATCGAGTGCGTTTTTGATTCCTTTCTCCATCATGATCGACATCAATTCCCCCATGGTCGAATCATGGTTTTCTGGGCGAAGTTTCAAAACAATTCCCTCGACATGATCGGCTGGCATCATTTGTTT
>CAIQMU010000072.1 GCA_903873095.1 uncultured bacterium | reverse complement strand
CCCGGTAGTTGTTATTTTCTGTGCGACATTTGTCATTCATATTTGCGCGGTACTTGTTTTTAATACTATACATATTGGTTTTTTGAGCGCAACAGGAGATAATATTTTATATAACAATTTTGGAATACAAATAGCACAACTGTTACACACGGGAACGTATCATTTCGGAGATGTTTATAATCATCATTGGTACCCATTATTTGTCGGGATGATTTTTTATGTAACAGGGCCGTCGATGTTAATTGGGAGTTTTGTAAATGCTTTTATTTCAGCGAGCACTACGGTGATACTATACAAACTCTTCAAAGAATACTCTGTCTCAGAAAAGATTGCTTTTTGGGGATCATTTATCATTGTAAATACATATGCAAGTTTCTTGTATCATTCAAGTATTTTATTAAAAGAATCATGGATTGTATTTTTATTGGTTGCAGTTATTTATTTAGCACGACGAATATCGCAATGGAAGGGAAATAGGTTTGCATTATTTACTACCATGACCGTTGCGTGGATTTTGCTACGCAATCTACGGTTTTTTATTGGATTCTCTGCGCTCACATTCTTTTTTACAGAATGGTTTTTAAATGCAAATCTTTCAATGAAGAAAAAAATAGGATACGGGATCATTATTCTTATTCTTGCAAACGTAATTACACGTTTTTTATCTGGTGACGGACTGCTTCGTGCGCCAAGCATTCTAAGTTTACTTAATAGTGGATACATTAATCAAATACGAGATGCTTCAGAGTTCGCATTTTCTGCAAACCATATTCATATTTTTGATATGTCGGGGCACATTATGTGGACACAAGTATTCAAAGCATTCGGTGTTGCTATGTTTGGTCCTTTTCCTGGACAACTTTCATTTAGTAAGTATATAGTCACATTAGTCGATACACTCTTTGTGTATGGTGCGGTAGGTGTTGTTCTATGGGGAGTTGTCAAAAATAAGTTACGAGGATGGAAGAATTATGCTCCATTTGTTGTTGCGATTACTATTCTTATCATTAGTGTTACTATTGGAACTGATAATATTGGTGCAAACATACGTCAGCGTATTTCACCCGTGATCGTCATTGCTATTATTGCAGTGATTACGTATTCTGATTCTAGAAAAAAATATGAACAAGTCTAAAACAATTATTTTTTCATCAAACGCGAGTTGGTATTTGTGGAATTTCCGCAGGAATTTAATGCGAAAAATTTCTCAGGATGGATTTCAAATTATAACAACATCATCGCGTGACAATTACACAGAAAAACTTTCACAAGAATTTTCGTGGCTTGAGATGAATCATTTAGAAAGAACAGGAAAGAATCCATTTAGAGATTTATTATTACTTGGTGAATATATTCGTGTTTATAAAAAGCAGAAACCGGATCTGGTATTTAATTTCACGATTAAGCCAAATATTTATAGCTCACTTGCGTGCAGAATCCTTGGTATTCCATGTGTTTCTACTGTGACAGGACTCGGTTATTCATTCTTGAAATCCGGCTTTTTGCAAACATTAACAATATTTTTGTACAAGATTGCACTCCGAAAAAACAAGGTTGTTGTATTTCAAAATCAAGATGATTTGAATTTATTTGTTTCAAAAAATATTATTTCACATGACAAGGCAGTATTAATCGAAGGATCTGGTGTTGATACAGAAAAATTTATTCCACGACAGCCTAGTGACGGATCAAGTAGAAATAGGAATTTTATTTTTTTGCTCTGTGGGCGTATGCTCAAAGACAAGGGAATTGTGGAATTTATCACGGCTTCACGTATTGTAAAACAACAATTTCCAAGTACACGTTTTCAACTCCTTGGTGCGATGGATGTAGTAAACCCTGCATGTATTTCAGAATCTGAAATGATATCGTGGCAGAAAGAAAAAATTGTCGAGTATTTAGGTGAACGTTCGGATGTTGTCTCGGCTCTTCAGGATGCTGATTGTGTGGTGCTTCCGTCGTATCGTGAAGGGTTACCGAAAAGTTTACTCGAGGCGATGTCGTGCGGAAAACCAATTATTGCAACAGATATTCCCGGATGTCGTTCGGTTGTTTTAAATAATAAAAACGGTTTTCTTGTCCCTGTAAAAGATTCGCAGGTGCTTGCTGAAAAAATGATTGAAATGATTAATCTTGATTTTGCTACGCGCACAAACATGGGCCAAATAGGCCGAACTCTTGTTTTAGAAAAATTTGATCAGAAAATTATTATTCGAAATTATTTAGATTTGATACAAAAAACCCTCGGTTAATGCGAGGGTTTTTGTTTGGTTGAATTTTACAATTTATGCGAAATAATAATCTGCACCGTGCGTAGCATGATTCCCAAGTCAAAGAAAAAGTTTTTGTTTTTGATGTAGTACAAATCATACTGAAATCGATCAACGAAACTGTCATGATCATTTGCTGCGTGATACTTGATCTGTGCCCAACCCGTAAATCCAGGTTTTACAATATGACGCAAGTGATAGTGAGGAACAGATTGTTTCAAATCATTTTCAACGCGAAACACATCAGGTCGCGGTCCAACAATGGCAATATCACCACGAAGTATATTCCACATTTGAGGAACTTCATCCAAATGAAGTCTGCGAATAATTTTTCCAACACGGGTAACGCGAGTATCATTTTTTGTTGTCCAATCAGTTCCTGTATTTGTGCGTTTATGCTCCTCGGTCATGGAACGAAATTTGTAAAGCATAAATTCGCCTCCAAGAAATCCCATGCGTGATTGTGTGTAAAACATTGAACCATTGTCTTCTAATTTAATCGCGATTGCGATAATTAAAAGAAATGGCGAGAATACTGCGAGAATAATAATTGCAAATAGACATTCGATACATCGGTAGAAAAACTTGCTGATTAATTTTGAATGTTGAACATGTTGAATAAACAATGTCTCATCAACGGATGCGACGGGAATTTTTTGCAAGATTGATTCGTATGTCTTTGTAAGTGACAAGGTTGTAATTTGTTTTTTGAAAATAAGTTCGACAAGATGGTCAGGAAGTCGAAGGATATCCTCGATCACGAGAATATGGAAATTATGGTTATCTAAAACATTAATCAACTGCTGTTCATCTTGAACATGAACAAGTGGGTCATATCCTCGGTGAGGATTATTTTTAATTTCTTCAAATAAATGATGTGCAATCGGAGATGTTCCCCAAACAACCGTTTTGTTTTTAAATGATGTTGAGAAAATATTAAAAAATAATCTGCGCCATGCAATAAACAAAATTGCGAACGAGACAAAGAAAACGAGGAGATTTGTTTTTGGGGTTACATGAAAAATAGGAAGTGCGTAAAAGAAAATGATCCCGATGATTGGTGCAACGATAATTGCTGCACCAAGTCGCCATAAATTTGATGATGCGGGACGCAAAAATCTGAAATCATATAAATCAAATGCGTAGAGCATCATGATGGTGATCATTCCAATAAACAAGAATGCCCAAATATTTTCATTGAAAATACTGTGAGTAAGATGGAATTCGCCTTCACGTAAAAGGATTACCAAAAATGATATTCCAAGCATTACAATATCACCAAATAATAACAAGCCTTTTCGGTTATTGTTCATATCATAGACTCTACAGGAAAACTTGCTTTTTTTCAAGAATCTGCTATTGTATTTTGGCTGTACACCAAAGACAGCGAGTGGCTCTCCTGCGTAGCCTTGGCGAAGCAGGACGTCTTAATTTCTCGTCGAGGTCGAAACTCCTTTGTGTACAAATTTAATAACAAACACACCCCCTAACCCCCTCTATAGAGGGGGCCCGGACAACAATCAACTATGGCTCTTACCAAAAATCAAAAGAAAGATCTCGTAAGTAAATTTGCAGACATTATCAAAGGGAACGACGCAGTTGTTTTCTTGTCAGCAAAAGGACTTCCGGTATCACAGGTAAACGAAGTTCGAAACGCTCTTGCGGCTGCCAATGGTGGTTACAAGGTTGTTAAGAAGTCACTCCTCAAACGAGTCCTTGCGGATTCAGGAATTGACGGAGTTGTTCCAGAACTCGACGGTGAACTTGCTATTGCATACTCAAACGATGCAACAGCACCAGCCCGTGAAGTATGGAATTTTGCCAAAAAATCTGATGGAAAGATGACAATGCTCGGCGGAATTTTCGAAGGAAAATTCGTTGACCAGGAAATGATTACATCGATTGCAAATATTCCGGGAACGGATACGTTGCGAGGAATGTTCGTCAACGTCATCAACAGTCCTATCCAAGGTCTTGTTATTGCACTCTCGAAGATTGCAGAATCAAAGGCTTAATTATTTATTTAACTATTCAATTATATGGAAGAAAATCTTATCATCCCAGCTAAATTTGAAGCTATTGTAAAACAGATCGAAGAAATGTCAGTTCTCGATTTGAACGAACTCGTAAAATTGTTCGAAAAGAAATTCGGAGTATCAGCCGCTGCTGTTGCAGTTGCTGGTCCTGCAGCCGGAGCTGCTGCCGCTGAAGAAAAATCTGACTTTACAGCAATCCTTACATCAGACGGAGGGGCTAAAATCGGAATCATGAAGGTTGTTAAAGAATCTCTAGGTCTTGGACTTAAAGAAGCTAAAGACCTTGTTGATAACCTTCCAGCAACTTTGAAAGAAGGAATGAAGAAGGAAGATGCAGATGCTTTGAAAAAGGCTATCGAAGACGCAGGTGGAAAGGTGGAATTGAAATAATTCAATTTCATCAAGAAAAACATCCTTGGAAACGAGGGTGTTTTTTTTGTAAAACAATCACGATTTTGATAAGATATAATTCATATGGAAAATCCCCTCCAATTTCTCAAGAAAAAATATAATTTACATGCGACGCCTGAAGTTGTATCTGCAGCAAAACGGACTGAAATGCGCACTGGTGAAAAAGTTTCGCAAAATCCTGTGGAACAGATGCAAAATTATTTGAATAGATTCAAAGAAATTATCGACCGAAAAAATCCCGCTGAACGCGAACAGGGAATGGAAGCTTTGAAACAATTACTTCATCAAAAATTTGTCATCAAGGAACGTAGTGTACCAGAAGAAACATTTATCTTGGAACAACGCATTGCGCGTGAGCAAGGACACGGTGATGTCGAGATAACTGATGATTTTCGTACTGAAAAAATACGCCAAATTATCAATTCCCAGGAGCAAAGTTTGGACAAGTGGGTGGATTATCTTGCATCACCTGACGCGACATATCCTGACTGGGCAAAATACTGGGCATTCCGTTCGATCGTTGAAATGGGAAAACTGGAAAAGAAAGAAGACGAAGAGGGAAAAGAATCCGCACGATTCAAGAAAAGAACATCCGAAACTACGGCTTCGTTTCCGACGCTCAACCCTCGTGCACTTGCGATGACAATTGGTATTTTACGTTCAAGTATTGAAGAAAAACAAAAAGCGAAAAGTGAGCGCAATCCAATAAAAAATGAAAGTATTAAATTGGACGATAAACAATTTCAGGAATTACTTGCGACAGAGAATTTTTCTAAAATTTATTCTCAATTTTTGATCGAGATGCCAGAATATTCAACCGAAGGGTTGCAGGAAATCCGCGGGCAGTGGGTGACATATCCACAAGGATCAAATGCCGAAAAATTGGTTCAATCACTCGATGGTTATCCACTGGAATGGTGCACGGCGGCGGATTATGATACGGCAAAGTCTCAATTACAGGGAGGCGATTTTCATGTATACTATTCGCGCAACGATGCAGGAGAATCTGTTATTCCACGTGTCGCGATTCGCATGCAAAACGGAAGTATTGCCGAGGTGCGGGGCATTGCAGTAAATCAGAATATGGATCCCTACATCGCTCCCGTCGTCGAGGATAAAATGAAGGAGTTCCCCGACGGAAAATCGTATGAGAAAAAGTCCCAGGACATGAAGATGCTGACTACTGTCGAGAACAAGTCGAAACTCGGACAGAAGCTGAACAAAGAAGAACTCATCTTCATCTATGAAATCAACGGCGATATCCAGGGATTCGGCTACGAGCGCGACCCTCGGATCGCCGAGGTCCGAGAATTGCGAAATTCTGTCGAGGATGCGCCGGTCGTTTTTGAATGTTCGCCTGACCAGATCGCCACAAGCATTGCCGATATCACCGAAAATACGAAGGCTTACATCGGACCCCTCGAGAAGGGAATTTTCGCCAAGCTTCCGTCCACGGTCGAGCATGTCTATACGAAATTTCCTGACAACAAGATCAGGTACGCACAACTTGACGCATCTGTGGAATACCCGAAAGATGCGAAGGGATGGGCTGATGCTTTTGAAAAGCAAGATATAAAGCTGGAAGATCAAAATATAAATAAAATGCTTGAAAAGATGGAAGCGACAAACCTTCCCGAGGATCAGAAGTTTGTCATCCTGAAGGTTGCAGATTTGGGATTTGATAAATCAACCCGATATGATGCCCTTTGTGAAAAAGCAGAGAGTCTTGGTCTTGAACTATGCTCACAGGACGACGGTCCGAAACTCAGATTATCCATGGATCAACAAAACGGTACGTATGTGAGAACTGCAATGAAATCAATTGATCTCGGGGACGGCTCTCTGCGTCTGTGGGGCGTGTACCGCAATGGCGACGGCGAGCGTTGGCTCGACTGGAACAACGGTGGTGCCGACGGCACGTGGGCTACGGACGATACCTTCGCGTTTCGGGTTCGCAAGTCTTAGGGCTTAGATATCAATATCTTGGATTTAGAACTTTGATCCTTGGTCCGCCGAATGGCGGACTTTGTCCTTTATCTTTTTTTTAAAAAATTGGTATACTCGAACAGGTAGTAGGTTAATAGGTAACAGATCAAGGTTTGTTGCGACCGAATCCAGTATCCATATCTGCGGAGTGCATGCAATTACGGTTGTGTGCAGTGTCTGATATGCAGACTTTCATCAAAAATGAAATTACTTGGTACGCCCTGCTAGGGCATTATAATGCCGGATACGATTCAACTCTGAGAGTATTCAAAGGGTGGTGACATGGAAGGCATGGCGTACGAATCTCGGGGACGGCAATCTGCGTCTGTGGAACGTGAACCGCAATGACGACGGCAAGCGTTGGCTCAACTGGAACAACGGTAATGCCGACAACACGTGGAATACGGACAATACCTTCGCGTTTCGGGTTCGCAACTCATTTTATTTCTCCCCCGTCATAAGTATGGGGGAGTTTTGCTTGGAAAGCTGCCCGAACCATCCCCCGAGCATGCGCCCGATCTCGTCGAGAGGTTCCGACAGTGCCATATATTTCTTGTTATCAATTGATTTGGTTTCCCACAGGATCAGCAACAGCACTTTCACCGTGTCCATTTTTCTGATCGCAACTCGCACATACGGAAGCTTCTCCTCGCGGTTCAGAAAGCTCGCAACAGAGATGGATTCGATCGCCTCGATTAAAATTGTGTCGATGCGCTGCCCCAGCGAATAGCGATGCGATTTCGGAAGCGCGTTCAGACATTCAAACCACAGGTGATATGTGGTTTTCAGTTTCAAGAGAACTGGTAAAAACCTCGGG
>CAIQMU010000071.1 GCA_903873095.1 uncultured bacterium | reverse complement strand
TCGTTCCTAAATTTTTCTGCAAAGCCGTCACACCCATTCCGAATAAAATTCCAAAGTTGATAACCTTTGCTTGACGACGCATACTCGCCGTTACTTCATTTTGTGGAACATGGAATACGCGAGCGGCAACCGATGCGTGAACATCTTGACCCGATCTAAACGTTTCCAAGAATGTTTCGTCTCCTGACAAAATCGCAGCACTGCGCAGTTCAATTTGTGAATAGTCAGCAGAGACAATCGAGAATCCGGGCTGTGCAATAAATGCATTTCTAATTTTCTTACCACTTTCTGATTTGATAGGAATGTTTTGAATGTTCGGATTCTGCGAGGAAAACCTACCCGTTGCAGCACCTGTTTGAATGAGTTCGGGGTGAAGCCTGGAATGTTCGTCGAGCATTTGTGGAATATTGTCGATGTATGTTGAGAGTAATTTTTGAAGCTCTCGATATTCAAAAATATCTTTGATGATTTGACCGGAATCTTCTGGTAAACCTTCGGCTAATTTTTCCAAGTCACTTTCTCGTGTTGAATATGTTCCTGACGCTGTTTTTTTCACACGAAATCCTTTGATTGTGGAATGGATCTGCATTTCACCAAACAACACTTCTCCCAATTGTTTCGGTGAATTGATATTAAATTCATGGCCAACTATTTTATAAATTTTCTCTTCTGCTGTTTTTAAATGAATGTGCAATTCTTGCGAAAGTTTTTTCAAGTATTCCGCATCGATCAAAATTCCATGTTCCTGCATTTTTTGAAGAATTGGAATTAATGGCAGTTCAATTTCGTTATATATAAAATCTAAATCTTGATTATGAATTTCTGATTCTAAAATAGTTTCAAGATTTGAATCTGCTCCTTCGCGAACAAATAATCGCGCGTCTTCCATTGTTGGATCAGGATTTTCCGAGTTCAAGAGCCACATCGCTATTTTTAGTTTTTTGGGAAGTTCTTGTTCGGATATCTCCCCCTTCATAAGGGGGAGTGCCCCGACGGCCTCGAGGGGCGAGGGGGTATTTCCGAGTAACGTTTTAAACCTCGGCACAAGTGATTTAAATTCGTACTCGCGAAGAACAGGCTCGATAATTTCCATATTCAAACTTTCTAACCATTCTTTATTTGGAAGTTTAAATTCAATTGGTGCATCACGACGAATCGTTGCAAGTGTTTTTGAAAATAGCGCATTCTCTTCGTTGTCTTCCAATAATTTTACAATGCGCTCTTTGATTCCTTCTTTCAAGAATACTTCTCTATTCTTTTTTAGCTTCTTATACATTTCTTCAATCGTGCCAAACTTGATCAAGAGCTCTGTTGCTGTTTTTTCGCCAATACCTGGGATACCAATAATATTATCTGAAGGATCACCCCTAAGACCTTTATAATCAGGGAGCATTTCCGGTGGAAAATGATATCGTTCGTTTACCATATCCTCGTCATACACAACCGTGTCGTTGATTCCTTTTTTCAAAGTAAACACGCGAACTTTTTTTCCATCAACTAATTGAAGTGTATCCATATCGCCTGTTGCGATTAAAATTTCCAAATCTTTATTATTTTTTTCTTGCTCAACAATAGTACCGAGCATGTCATCGGCTTCGAATCCTGGTGTATCGTAAATGGGAATATTTAATTTTTCACAGACGAGTCGTGATGCAATAATTTGTGAGACGAGTGCCTCATCTGTTTTTGAACGTTTTCCTTTATATGCGTCATAGGCTTCGTGGCGAAATGTTTTTTGTGGCAAGTCATAACACGCAACTAAATAGTCTGGTTTCCATTCGGTTGCAATACGTAAAATCATTGAAATGAAACCGAATAGGCCTCCTGTTGGAATTCCTTGGGAGCTCGTAAACTCGGGAAGAGCGTGATATGCGCGATGTAATAACGCATGTGCATCAAGAAGCACAAGCCTTTTCTGGCCTGTCCCGCGTAGCTTTAGCGAAGTGGGAGTTTTTTCGGAGTTCATGGGGATAGTATAGCAAATAAAAAAAGCGTTCCGTATAATACGAAACACTTTATAAAAATTCTAATCAGTAAGAACATCGGTCTCTGTTGAAGCAATAGCTAATCTTCTTAGATCATCTACAACAGCTTTGATGTCAGTAGGGGTTGCACCATAAAAGGAAATCCTTGAAATATCACCTTCTGTACAAATTTCGGAATGGGTTAAGTTCCAATTGTCTTGTATTTTGGTTGAAATGAATTTCAGGGTTTTTTGTATATCCCCACCTATGTAATTTTGAATTACTAATCGGTAGCATCCCTCTTCTGGTCTTTCTGATTCGGACAAGAGAGGATTTGTTGTTGCCTGAATATAAAAACCTAATGTGGACCTAAAGATGTTTAAGAATAAATTCATATTTTCTTCGTTTTTAATTTAAAAATGTTCTAAAAATTTCTAGTTCAAGTATAGCACATTCGTGCTTAAAAGTCAATACCACGCAATAAATCGCCTTGGTGTGTCAAGGAAACCTTTATTACCCAATCTGGAATAGCGCCAGCTACAAGTTCCGGCCACTCAATAATAATCAAGTTTTTTGAGTCTTGTAAAAGTTCCTGCCATCCAAGTTTCTCAAGATCAGTTCCTGATTCTAGGCGGTACATGTCACCGTGGATTAAAAATTGCCAAGGAAGCTCAGATGAAGTAAGGGAATACTTCTTGTAAATCACATACGTCGGGCTTTGCATATTTTCAGTAATACCAAGTTGCCGAGCGATTTCTTTTGTAAGAGTTGTTTTACCAGCACCTAAATCACCTGAAAGGGTGATCAGTGTTGCATGTTCGGGCGCGGCAAGCTTCGCTTGCCGCGCCCTTTCAATTACCTCACTCGCAATATTCAAAATTTCATTCTCAGAATAAATCTTCATGAGAACATCATACCACCCCTCCGCCCTGCGGGCACCTCCCCTTATCAAGGGGAGGATTCGAACAAAAACAAAAACCCCTTGCGGGGTTTGGTTAAAATTATTGAGCAACTACGTAAGGAGTTTTATATGCCGAGGCACTCAAACCGAGCGTATAAGTATTGTAAACGGATGCACTGTCGTTAGTGTTCCAGTTTACATTAACAAGTGATGCTCGGTATGACCCCGCAACTGATGGTTGATACGTTGCAACAAGATTAAATGTTTTCGTTTGACCTGCTGGAATAACATAATTTCCATTTGTGTCGGGTGTCAATGCACCGTTTCCAGTATATGCAATGGTTCCCGTTCCGTTTAATGTAAACGTTCCACTATTATCAACTGCATATTCTATTGCATGTAAAGCTGTGGCCGTAGCTGATTCTCCGGCATTACTAGGTATGTAAACTGGTAAATTACTATTTGCTGTTACTGTAAATGGAATAGTAAACGTAACTACACTGTGAGTACTTGTTCCACCTGCAGCTGCAACAACTGCTGTTGGTGTACCATTTGAGGAAATAGAAAGTGGTGTCTGTATAATACTGAAAAAGTTGTTAGAATTGTCCGTAGCAATTACAGAGTGCGTTATTGCATCAGTTGCACCTAAGCTAATTTTGTAAAAATTACCATATTGAAATGTATTGGGTGAATTAAACGAGCTTGTTCCAGGTAATGTATAAGTTAGCGAACCCGTATTAGTATAATTAATAAAAGCACTAGGGGAAGGATTCGAACTAAAACCAGTAGGCCATATCAAACCACCACCAATTTGGACATTTGAAGGAAGATTACAACTTGTCCATGTAATCGTAATTTGTTGCCCGGGTTGATACACTTCCCCACCATTTGGAGATGTTACTGTAATAGATGGAGCTGACATAAACCGCCCTGATCTAATACAAATCTGTCGAGGGGTTGGTGAAGTCCCCACATTAACAACCGGTAGTGCACTTGATGCAGGGGTTGGTTTTGTTATTCCATACACACTCGCACCAAGATTTGCATTGGAATGTTTTCCAAAAATAAGAAATCCTGCACCAACGATCACAACAAGAGCAATGATCCCAAAGATTAATTTACTTGTAATACTTTTTTTCATGAAATGAATTTCTTAAAAAGAAACGTGATTATAAATTAGTAATAACAAACCAAGTATAGCCCCCCCTACAACACTTGTCAAAAACAAAAACCCCTTGCGGGGTTTTTGTGCGAGAGCACTCACGAGAGAACGTTTGTACAAAATGTATTTTAAACAGTTTACTGTTTTGGAGTAGGCTGATACACAGTGTATTCTCCTGTTGGTGCACCCGTAATGACTGTCGGCTGTGCAACCGGTGTCGGTGCAACAGGTGTATGAACAATCATATTTGTCTGCTGTGGACGATTCCAGAAATGGCGAGCAATCAACACAATGATCAAGATGATCAAGATGATAATCAACCATCCTGCAAGCGAGTTAGGCAAGAAGCCAAGTCCGAAGATCGAAGCACCAAGAACCGAGGTTCCTGTTGAAAATGTATCTGCATCATATGCAATTGCATTTTCAGTAGCACTTGATTTTGGACTATTGAAGGCCATAACACCTTGCGCAACAACAGGATCTCCATCTTTAAGTCCAGAATTGATCTGTCCTGAGATGGTCATGTTGTCTGTTTGGTGTGGTGTAAGATCACTAATTTGATATACAACTGATGATTTACCAGTTTCAATGGCCCCTCGATCTGTATTAGTGATTGTCATTTGACTTGGGAAGTTAACTTCCAAAACCAAATTTTTAATATCACTACCAGTGAGGTTTGTCCATGTAACATCATAATCAGTTACAACTCCTTGTTGAACAACGTCTCGATGATTATCAACGGTAAGTTTAATAAATGAATTTCCACCTCCTGTGTTTGTTGTAACATAGTGTGTGATTGTTGTGTCATTTGTTGTTGTTCCAGATGTTGTAAATGATCGAACTGATCCAATATTTGAACCTGAACAATTCTGACCTACTGCTTGATAGTAATACGTAGTATTAGGATTCAAGTTCTGAAGGGCTTGCGCCATACTTCCTGAGCCAACACCACGATTAACCGCACCTGTTGTTTGCCCCATTGACTGGGTTGTTCCGTAATTGAAATACGTATTTACTGAACATGATGGTGAACTGTAGTATCCATCAACCACCGCAACAGTTCCTCCGATTGAGATTGTTCCCAATGTTGAAACACTTGCTGGCTGATTATTATAGCTATTGTTCTGGTACACACATGTATTACCTGAAAGATACTGTCCTACTCCACATACCGGAGTGTTATTAACTGGATAGCAGTTAGGATATGTTCCATAGTAGCCACTTGGACAATATTGGGTATTATTATTATTTGGATAACAATTTGGATACGTACCATAGTATCCTGATGGACAATACTGAGTATTGTTATTGTTTGGATAGCAGTTAGGATATGTTCCGTAATATCCACTTGGGCAGTACTGTGTGTTGTTATTTCCGTAAATGGTAAACGTCATTGGATTTCCGTAAACGGTTCCGTATGAGTTTGTCGCAACGGCTTCATAGGTATATGTTCCACCTGCGAGTCCTGTCAAAGGGAATGTAATATTTCCACTTGAAACTCCTCGTGATGTTGAACCTACGTTAATCCAAGATCCTCCGTTCAACTGGTACTGAAACGATGTTGTCGTTGCTGCTCCGTTTGAATTGAAGTATCCATTAAGGGTTACATTTCCGTTATTTGAATCAAGATTTGTAACCTGATTTGTTGTAACAGAAGGCTGCTGACCGTTTGTGTTACATGTTGTACATGTTCCATTTGCGGTCACCATAAACGAGATTTTCGCAACACCCTGTTGTGACCATCCGGTACCAAGTGTTCCCACTGTGTAACCAGATCCCATCAACTGAGATGTTGAAATACTCTGGGGGTTAAGACCTCCATTGTATTCATTCGTTGCACGAACAGGGACAAGTGTTGCAGATGAATCAAGACTGATTGTCGCTGACCCTGTTGCAACCGATTGACCATTAACATTAATTCCTCCGTTAAGTGTAAACGAGTTCTGTGTATTTGTTCCTGGGTTTTGGATAAACACCGAAACATTTGAAACTGGTGATGAACTTGTATTGTGATAATAAATGGCAAACGTTACTGTATCGCCTACTTTGGCGGTATCAGACGTAAACCAACATCCGTATCCAGTTGTCGGAGCGTTTCCGTTTCGAGCAACTGTTACGGTTGGACAATCAGCGCCCTGTGAAGAGTCGTTGAATGTTCCCGCAGCAAAGACACTTGAAGCAGTTGTAAGAACAACGGCAACCAATGCGAACATTGCAGCAATTTTAATAAATGTTTTATACATAAATGTGTTTTAATTCGTTCTCTCACGAATTGATTATTATAGATTTGCATCTATGAACTTTCGAGGTGCTCTCAAAAGCTCAATAAAAGGGATCAATTATTATCTTTCGATACATAATTGATCCTGTAAGTTTAGAAGAACTTGTTACTGACCTGTCCAATTTTGCCCTGTGGTGGTATTGTAACCATTATTACCCAGTGTCCCGCCGGTCCAATTTTGACCAGTATTATTGGTGTAAGTTGAGCCGTTGTTGCTGTAACCATTGTAATAATAGTTATTACTTGGAGCAGGTTGGTGACGCAAAGCATTAACTGTCATACCACCGGTTACCGCGTTTGTTATAACACCAAGGAATGTACCTACCGCGGTTGCAGTTGTTGCATTCGCAGTCCGTTTAAGGTAAGCATTATCACTTGCACCATACGGATCAGTGTAACCACCTTGAGCATTTTGGTTATAACCCGGAGCAACCCTTGTAGTTGAAACCGTTTGTTGTCCAGGACCCCAATCATTAGGATTGTATCCAGGTGCTACTGGTTGTGGAACCGGTGTTACAGCAACTGGTACAACCGCACCAGAAGATGGCGATGTTGCCATCGCACGAGCATCAGAATTACCTGACCGGTCAATTTTGGCAGTAGCTCCCTCGACATAGTTAAAATTATTAACAATGACCGGGGTTGCAGTACTTAAACCTTGTGCAGTTTGTGCATCAGCAGATGCAGCTGCGTCCTTGAAAAACTTTTGAGCTTTTGGGCTCATCTGTTTTTGTTGAGCTGATTGCTGTTCACCTTTATACTCTTTCTCACCAAATGTTTTTGGTGATGCTTGAGTACTTGATGCACCAGACTGATCAGAGGCAAAAGTATTGCCGCACATAGCACTTCCACCAGGATGATTATGTCCTGAACTGAAATTTCCAAGTGCGAACCACATCTCTTTTTCCTTTTTGGAAGCATAGGGGCCTCTTTTGATCTCGCCGGTCTTTTGACTATTTAGCTTATAGTCCAGGCCTTTAAAAACGTACTCCTTGCCATCATTATTAATGAGAATCAGGTGATTTTTTAGAAACCGAGTCGCCTCTGCATCTGTTGTGATCACATAGCTTCCATTAAAAGTAGCAGCATGTTCGAGATTGTTTACCCTGTTGATCCATGCGATCATATCGCTTTTTTCAACAGAGCCGACTGGGCCATTCAGAGCCTTTTGGAATGTCTCTCTCGAGCATTCTTTGTAGGGCACGAGGCGAGCGCTTGCCTTGTGGTTGATAGTTCTATCTATGATCTCTTGTGGAGTTTCATTGACAGCATTTTCATTTTCGCCATCTTGGCCATTGTAGGATACGAGTTGGGCTTTGGTAGTGATACTTAATAGTAATACTACAAAGAGCATTGGGAGAATTTTTGTGTTTTTCATTGCGTGTTTGATTTAAAAGATTTAAAAAATAATTTGTTGTTTAAAAAATGATTTTTGAATGGTTTTTTAGGATTTCCCTATTTGACACTATCTTAGCATAATCGTGTTTATTTGTCAAGCCCCCTTCCTTAATCCCTTTGGGGTATAATAACCAGCAAGATTATGACCATTTATCATGACGACGAACAGGATAAATTGATAACAGACCTCCGCACAGGCGAGGAGGAGTCTTTTACGCAAAATACTGCTGATAAAATTGGAATTCCCTATCAGGACCTTACAGGACTTAGTATAAATACTGATGCCTTGCGCCTTGTTGATGAACAAACTGCCAAGAAAGCCGAGATGGCAGCGTACGCCATGGTAGGTAAAAAACTTGATATTGCAGTAAAATCTCCTACAAACGAAACGGCTATTTCAGAACTTTCACGACTCGAAGGATTAGGCTACCAAACAAACCTGTTTATGGTATCAAAGCGTAGTTTGGACAAAGCATGGGGGCGTTACGCCGATATTTCCGCATCTGAAGTTTCTCGAGGAGGTCTCCTTGATATTTCTGATGCAGCACTTCAAGAAATTGCAGCCAACGTTCACATAAACGATGATGTAAAAACACGACTTGCTGATATTTTTGAAAAAAAAGACAACCATGAAATTTCACAAATCATGGAAACGATTTTCGGTTCTGCGATTGCACTGAAATCGTCTGATGTTCACCTTGAACCGGAAGAAACATTTGTTCGTTTGCGCCTTCGTGAAGATGGAGTGCTTCAAGAAATTATTCAAATGGATCCAGCACTTTATGGACGACTATTAAACCGTGTGAAATTTATTTCAGGGATGAAATTGTCGAACAGTGAAATTGCCCAAGACGGACGTTTCACCATTATTTACAAAGGAACCGAGATTGAAGTTCGTGTTGCTGTTGCGCCGGGTGCCTATCAAGAATCGATCGTACTTCGTATTCTAAACCCTGAAGGTCTTGCGGTTGATTTTGAAAAACTTGGTATTGAGCCAAAATTATTTAAAATTTTTGAACGTGAAATTGCAAAACCAAACGGAATGATTTTGACAACAGGTCCGACAGGTTCAGGAAAAACAACAACACTCTACTCATTCTTGAAAAAGATTTACGATCCGGAAATTAAAATCATTACGATTGAAGACCCGATTGAATATCATCTTCCGGGAATTACTCAGGAACAAGTTTCGCACGATAAAGGATTTGATTTCCTTGCAGGACTTCGTGCAGCACTTCGTCAAGACCCGGACGTGATCATGGTTGGAGAAATCCGTGACAAGGAAACCGCAACGATTGCGATCAACGCATCGCTTACGGGTCACATGGTGTTCTCGACATTGCACACGAACAGTGCCGCGGGAACCATTCCAAGACTTCTTGATCTCGGAATTCAACCAGGGATTCTTGCAGCAGCACTTACTGTTTCGATTGGGCAACGAATGACTCGCAAGCTTTGTCCTGTTTGTAAAAAAGAAACACCTCTCAGTGCTGAAAAAACAGCAGTTCTCCGCAGAATTATTAAACACGCCGAAGATATTGGTAAAGATTATAAGAGTTATAATATTACATCTGATATGGCTTTTGTGACCTATGAACCGGTTGGATGTGACCAGTGTAATAATGGATTTAAAGGACGTATTGGTTTGTTTGAGGCAATTTTAACAGATGATGTTATTGCAAACATCATGACGAAAACCCCCCCTCCAACCGATCGTGAAGTTAAACGCGCAGCGGAACATCAAGGAATATTTACCATGATCGAGGATGGAGTTATTAAAATCCTAACAGGTGTTACATCGTTTGATGAAATTCAAAGTATTGTAGACCTTAGTGATGATGTTGATGCGGATGGTGCGGGATCCTCCCCTTACCAAGGGGAGGTGGCGCGCGATGGCATCGAGCGCGACGGAGGGGTTAAAACTTCTGTGAAACATTCAGACCCCTCCGCCTCGCAGAGCCTCGGCACCTCCCCTTATAAAGGGGAGGATGTCGGACACGGTGAAGAAATTTCTTTACTTGTTGATTACTTGAAACTTCTTGAATCAATGGATCACACAAATAACTCTGTTGGAATTTCTGACAAGATCGCACGCGCACAACACATGATTCTCTCTATTTTGGAAAACACACCAAATCTTGAATCATTGTTTGGAACTACTAATCCGAGTGTTGCCGTAAAATCACAAATTGAATCTCTTGTGAACGATTTACATGATTTGGAAATCGAGCAACAAAAAAATCCGAGTATGTCAGTGGCTGAAAAACTCGGAACGATTCGAAGCACCATAGAAAACATGACGCGGGAAGTGGTGTAAAGAAATTAATTTGTGTAATCTAATTTGGACCGCGAAATCACATCCCGTATGGAGAGATCCGGTTGTTTTGAAGAAACGCTTAGGTACTATTGAATGGAATGTTGCCATGAACATCGATTCCGTAGCACCTAAGCGTTTTTTATTTTTGAAAATTTTTTGCAAGAAAAAACCAAGTTATGAAACTTGGTTTTTTCTTTTCTTTGTTATTTTCAAACTCACGAATCTGCAAGACATATCTCACACCCGAAGGCATGAGGCTCCAACAAGAGATAAGGAGATTCCCAGGGGTCAACGGTACAAGCCGAGGTCCCAGAAAATCCTTTCTACGTGCCGGAAACGACCGCGAGATCGCATCCCTTGCAGATTCGTATTTTCGAAAAAGATAAATGCCGCCTTTTGGACGGATTGATTCAGAACGGTTTTCAAAGACGGGGCAAAAATTGCCAGGACTTAAACTATAGCAACTCCTTTACCTTCTTGCAACACAGTATAGCAAAAATAAATACTTTTGTCAAGTATTTCCCCTAATAATCCCCTACTTTTCCAAACGGGCTTTATTTTTCAACAAATTTTAATAAATTAGAAAAATTTTTGTTTATGATATACTTGTCATATGAGCTTAGATGTAAACACTTCATCCACACCTTTATCCCCAAAACAACTCGACGCAGATTTGCGCCCGAATTCTTGGGATGATTATATTGGCCAGCAATCAATCAAGGAAAACTTGAAGATTTTGCTTGGCGCAGCAGACGTCCGAGGCCATACCGCAGAACACATCCTCTTTTATGGACCACCAGGACTTGGTAAAACAACCTTGGCGCACCTAATTGCCAAGGAAACAGGTCGCCAAATGAAAATAACATCTGGTCCAGCCATTGAAAAAGTTGGTGATTTGGCAAGTATTTTAACAAACCTTGCACCTGGCGATATTGTGTTCATTGATGAAATTCATCGCCTTAATAAAATGATCGAGGAAGTTCTCTACCCCGCAATGGAATCCGGCGTACTTGATATTATTATTGGCAAAGGGCCAAGTGCACGCACGATTCAACTTGAACTTCCTCCGTTTACGATGGTTGCCGCAACAACGCGCATGGCATTACTATCATCGCCTCTGCGTTCACGATTTTCCGGTGGAACATTCCGACTTGAATTTTATACCAATGAAGAAGTCGCCGAGATTATCAAACGATCAGCGAAACGTATTGGGATTGAAATTCCTGATGATGCAGTCATTGAAATCGCACGACGTGCGCGCAGTACTCCGCGAACAGCAAATCATTTCCTGAAACGTGTTCGTGATTATGCGCAAGTTCACGAGACATCGATAACACTCGATACTGTGAAAAAAGCATTGGCATTAATTGGTGTTGATGAGCTTGGCCTCACTGCCGCTGATCGAAATGTTCTTGATGTGATTATTCAAAAGTTTAACGGTGGACCGATTGGTGTTAAAACAATTTCTGCTGCAACATCAGAAGAAGAAGCAACGATCGAGGAAGTCATCGAACCTTATTTGATTCAAACGGGCCTTCTTGAAAAAACACCTCAGGGTCGCCGTGCCACCAAACGCGCGTTTGAACATTTGGGATTTGATTTTAAAGAATAAAAATTTATTCGAATAAAAAACTCCCGATCATCGGGAGAAAACAAACCGTTTCGAGAAAAGAACTGATGCTTCGCATACCACTCGCCCTGCTTGTTGCCATTGCAGTTCCACTTGCGATCGTCCGAGTTCCAGTTGCAGTTCACAGTGAGAATTGTGCGCCGCGCCGTCCGCGCCACTGCCTTTCGTATCCACGAAAATGGCTGTATCTTATTCGGGACTTCGAAGTCCTCTGATGCGGCGCACCAATGGTTTGTTTTTATATATTCAAGGATTCCTCGCAAAACTCTCTCGGAAGATTTCTCCGCCGAAACTCTGTTCGCAATTCATCCTGCACCGTGGTTCGCAAGCCATGGCCGACGAACATCGCACTGTGCAGTATTCATGATAATAAAAAAGACACCTTGTGCCAAGGATTTTTGACAAGGGTCAAAGAATCCAAGGAACAAAGTGTCAGATGTAAAGTTTTTAAGCTTCACCATTGCGAGAAAAGAACTGATGCCCCGCACACCACTCGCCCTGCCCGCTGCCATTGCAGCGCCACCTGCGATCGCCCGCGTCCCAGCCGCAGCGCACAGTGAGAACATTTCCGCTTTTCAGCTTCATCCATCCGATGATGGTTGAGTAGCCGTTGGTTTGGAGATATCCGTCCTGTCCCGTAGGCTGGTTTGAAAGGAGGTGTGCCAGTGCGCCGAAACGCTTGCGGGCTTCGAGGCGCCCTTCCGCGGTTGATAGGTCGATGATGTTCTCCTTTACAGAGTTCATGACGTCGTTATCGGCTGCGGTCTTGGTAGTCTCGTGGAGGAAAAACTGATCGGGATCAGTTGGGGCGTTTACCTCGTCGCTGGTTGCATCATCGAGCGCGGCTTTGAAGTTGTCCCAGATATAGAGCGGCTGGTCTTTCTTGCCGGCGGTGAAAAAATCCTTCAGGTTGATTGTCTTCGTTTGTTTTTCGATAGCGACTTTCTTGATGAATTTCGTTACCGTTTTTGCAATCGTTTGCACGATTTCGGTTGCGCCGTTCTTTGCCTTGGCAAGCAATTCGCGAAGTTCGTTTTTAGTGTCTTCGGAAATAAAACCTGCATTGAGGAGTTCGTTTACTTTTGAATACGTCATATTGGTATGTTTTTGTGATTGAATATTCCTAGACAGGATAGCATATTAGAATATTTCTGTCAAGTATCTAAAAATCCCTTATTTTATATACTT
>CAIQMU010000070.1 GCA_903873095.1 uncultured bacterium | reverse complement strand
TGACGTGGGGCAGGGTTTTTTGTTTCTTCTTATTTCATTTTCAAAACCCAAAATCGATTATTCCCAAACTGATCTTGTTTTATCTCAACATGGAAGTCTTTTGAAAATTCTGTTGCATCAATATGTGAATCGTCTACTTCAAGTAACACTATCCCATCTTGTTTCAAGTAAGCAGGAACTTGGTTTAATAATGTTCTAATTAAATATAAACCATCATGTCCCCCATCAAGTGCTGATACTGGCTCGAAGTTTTTTACTGATGAATCAAGTGTTTCAATATTTTTTGATGGAATATATGGCAAGTTTGCAAATAAAACATCGCATTTAATTTCTGGAAAACTTGAAAATAAACTTGATTCTACAAAACTAATATTCTTACTTCCCTGCTCACTTAATATTTTCTGAGCATTACTTGTTGCTACACGCAATGCGTTTTGTGAAACATCTGATAAATATCCTTTATACTCAATCCCCTTTTCAAATAATTCTCGTGCGAAACTTATTCCAATAACTCCTGATCCTGTTCCAATATCTGCAAATGTAATTTCTTTTTGATCAAGTAATCCAAACGCAAGATCGATAATTTCTTCTGTCTCAACACGTGGAATTAGTGTATCGCGGGTTACTTGAAAATCATGTTTTCGAAACTCGCAAAACCCTGTTATGTATTCAACCGGAATATCTAAAAATTTTTCACCAAGTTCTTGCGAAATTTTTTCCAGATCAAAACTACTAATGTTATGTTTTGCGAGTTGTGCGAGTTCGTAGGGATTAAATATTCTTTTGGTCATAATCGAAAGGCGAAGTGGTGCGGCGCCAGGGAATCGAACCCTGATCCACTGCTTGGAAGGCAGTTATTCTACCACAAAACTAGCACCGCCCTGCTCTGTTCCTCGATGACTCGGAACTACGCAGGGCGCAGCATCTTGCCATCAGGAATAAAGTAAGTGTCTCCATCATAGCAAACTTTCACAAAAATTCAAGGGGTGATATACTTGTTTTATTATTATTCAATAATCATTCATTATGAAATCAATTCGACATCATTTTCATTCGCCTGCCCTCGGACTCTTTATTGTTCGCCTCGTAGCAGGAGTTATCTTTATTTATGAAGGATTAACAAAGCTTTCCGATATGCATGCAACCATTGGGTATTTTGCATCCCTCGGATTCGGTGTAATCCTTGCATGGATTACAGCGCTTATTGAACTCCTCGGTGGAATTTCTCTCATTATTGGATTTTGGACAAAATTCTTTTCATTCTTACTTTCAGTAACAATGCTTGTTGCTATCATCAAAGTTACAGGACCTGCGGGACTTGAAATGTCGATGGCACCAATTCTCCTTCTCGCCATTTCAATATCAGTATTGTTTTCAGGATGCGGAGGATACAGTGTATGCCGATGGAATCACAAAGATTGCAAAGAATGTTCTGATGGAACATGCGCGTGTGGTCACGGAATGAAATAATTCATTTACCAAAAAAAGCCTTATTTTATAAGGCTTTTTTTGGTACTTCCCTTTTATTGTTTCTTGTCGAGATGCAGAGATTCGAACTCTGACTACATGCTCCCAAAGCATGGATGCTACCGTTACACTACATCTCGTTTTTTAACTGTTTCTATTAAACAGTCTCATCATCCTATCACATTTTCCCAAAAAGAAAAGCCTGTTTCACATGAAACGGGCTTTTTGATATTTAATACATTGCGTATATTACTATACGAGTGCAGGCTCTTCTGTTTCAACAAGATGCCTTGTCGCCTCGTTAAACATTTCGAAGAGTGTCTCCTTCTTTTGATGAAAACTCAGAATAGCTTTCTTCTCCTCTGTGAAAATATCGGTTAGCCCAACCATTAATTTGAATATTTCTGATTGAAACTGGCCCTCTTTGGTTTTTTGAACCTCTTTTGTAAAAAAAGACTCGCGTTTAGTACTAAAAATCTTTTTGATCTTATCAAAAACAGAAGTGATCTTCTGTTCATCAACTGTATCCAGCACAATTTCCTCCCCTTTGAGCTCTGCGCGAATGGCTTTTTCGGCACTGAAGTCAAACGAGATGACCTGTGGGGTTTTGACGTTCAACAAATACCGGTTCAGTTGAACAAAATGCTTAAGGTTAGGAATTTCTAGCTCCCTTCCTATTTCAAAAAGTTCGTCATGTGACGATTTTAAAGATTTACCCAACTCATCAATTGGAGTTTGGTCGTTGCTGGTGATTGTGTCTGCGCTGTTCATAACGATTTGGTTGTTGGTTTAAAAAATTATGAAATTAAAAAATAAATCCTCTACCACTATACAAAATATTATTAAAATAGCAAGTATTTTAAGTTTAATTATTCACACAAAATCAAGAGATTTCACGTTTCACATGAAACATCACACCTGATCATATAATCACATTCCACATAACCTCCACCTTCGCCGACCGTGTTTCACGTGTAACCGTCACAGCAACAACATCAATCTGCCATTTTGTTTCATGTGAAACATGTCGCTCTTGAATATACCATTCACACGTTCTTGAAAACTTCCTCAATTTAGATAGTGTAACATTCTCAAAAGGACTGTATTTCTCGATTGTTTCATGTGAAACACTCTCTGCCTTATCTTTTACAAGCGTTTTTACCTCAACAAAATGAATTATCGAGTTTTTACTTGCAATAATATCCAATTCACCAATTTTCTTGGTGTAATTCTGCTCAATTACCGTGAAACCCTTATTTTTCAAGTAATCACAGGCGATATGTTCGCCTAAACGGCCAAATCTCTGGGTCTGGGATGTAAACTTTTTCATATGATCAAGTCTAGCAAAGCTAGATAAATTCCCCATAAAGAAAATCTCAAAGAGAAATAAAGGTCACCACAGGAAGTTCAAAGATGTCGTTTTGCAAAACCCTTATTTTATAAGGATAAATTCAAAACGACACATTCAAAACGACATGTTGTATGTCGTTTATGCATTCAAAACGACATCTTATACTTTTGAAAAACCATTAGTTATCAACATTTACCCCCAAGTTATCCACAGGTTTGGGTATAAACGACACCCTCTAAACGACACCAAAATGTCGTTTAGAAACACACCATGTCGTTTTGATTGTCGTTTAGAAAAATGAATTTTTGTGCGTGCACTGCGAAGCAAAAAAGTCATTCCGTTAGGAATGACTTTTTTGCGAAGTAGTGCGCCCGCCAGGATTCGAACCTGGACCAACAGTTCCGAAGACTGTCATGATATCCATTTCACCACGGGCGCAAGGGCTATAATGTAACCTTTTTAAAGTAATTTGTAAAGGTTATACTGTTTCACATGAAACAGAACTTGAAACTTGTTTTACCGAGTAAGAAATATTTAAAAGAATGGTTGACATTTCAGCGTGAAACCTTGAAAAAATTACCTCTGAATGATCTAGATCGCATAGGGTATGAGAAGCATATTATTTCAAGTCAAAAGCCTTTGTATTTCAAATGGCTTCGTGATGACAGATTAGGAATTAATCTGGAAAAAGGAATGGTTCAGCAAACGATATGGTGGGGGATGGTTGGAGGTAAAATAGTAGGACGAATATCATTCCGCCACAAACTTACACCGACACTTCGAAAACACGGTGGAAATATTGGATACGCCGTTCGACCAACACAGCAGGGAAAAGGGTATGCAACTGAGATGCTGCGCCTTGTATTAAAAAAGGTTGCGAAACTTGGTTATAAAAAAGTACTTTTGACTTGTGATGATTCAAATATTCCGTCTTGGAAAACGATTGAAAAGAATGGTGGAAAAATAGTTAAGAAAGAAAAAGTCGATGGGGAATTGAGTAGATTTTACTCGATCAAGTTGAGGTAGAAGATCTGGATTTTTGAAATCGGTTGTGGTACTATCGATTTCGTTGCAGCCATGGTTTAGTGGTAGAACGGCTCCTTGCCAAGGAGTAGATGAGAGTTCGATTCTCTCTGGTTGCACAAATTTATTTATTAAAACTTAATCAAGGCAAAATTTCGTTGAGCCGGGAGATGCACACTTTTTCGAGCCGGGCCTCGGGCGAGAACAAAGTTGCGCTCACGGCGAGAAAGAAATTTTGCCGAAATAAAATTTTATGAAATTTGAAATTCCACAAAACGTTTCACGTGTAACAGAAACACTCAAAAAGTGTGGATATGATGCGTATCTCGTTGGGGGATGCGTGCGTGATTTAGTTATGCACACAAAACCGAAGGATTTTGATTTGGCGACAAACGCGAAACCTGAAGACATAGTACAATTATTTCAAGACAACGGATTCAAAGTTGTCTATGAAAATACATTTGGAACCGTAGCAATTATTTTCGAAGACGAACCACACGATTCAAATGTTCGACAAATCGAAATTACTCCTTATCGACGTGAAACAACATACTCTAATAATCGTCATCCTGACGCAGTTGAATTTGCAGACAACCTTTCTGATGATTTGATGCGTCGAGATTTCACGATTAATGCACTTGCGTTTACCCCCTCGCCCCTCGCGGCCGTCGGGGCACTGCCCCTAGAAGGGGGAGACACTCCGACTGAGATTATAGATTTATACGGAGGATTAGAAGATATAAAAAATAAAATAATTCGAACGGTAGGAAATGCAGATGAGCGTTTCACAGAAGACGCCTTGCGCATGATGCGTGCGGTGCGTTTTGCTGCGCAACTTGGATATGCAGTTTCACATGAAACACTTGAGTCTATTT
>CAIQMU010000069.1 GCA_903873095.1 uncultured bacterium | reverse complement strand
GGATACTGCCACCGTGATCCTAGTGATCATGTTGAGATGGAGGGACCACCGAAAGGATTTCCGTCCTCCAGAGAATCTTGAAGTTCTTGAGGTATTTTTTATTTAAAATTTATTTTTTCTTTATCCTGCTGTGATAGATTTTTATCATGGAATTATTTATTAAAAAATTCAAGCAATGGTCATTTTTGAAAAAGAAAATTCATTATTCTGAAAAACTAGTTCCTTTGTTCAATGAAGGTGAGGTTTGGTGGTGCTCACTTGGCGTAAATATTGGAAATGAAATCGATGGTAAAAATTCAACATATACAAGACCGGTTTTAATTTTCAAGAAATTATCAGATGATACGTTTTGGGGAATTCCGGGAACTGGACAAAATAAAACAGGTAGTTGGTTTATATCGATTCCTTTTCAAAATAAAAAACAAGTGTTTGTTTTGAGCGACATCAGATCGTTATCTTCAAAACGTCTTGATAAAATAATTGGAACATTAAGTGAAGAAAGTTTTATAAAAATAAAAGAAAGCTTTTTGGGATTATTGTTGAAAAATTTTGGCAACATAAATCCCTCCGTATTACAGGAGGGGACGCGGGAAATCCCCGAAAATCTCCCACATGCGGAATTCACAAGTGGAAGTAGTATGAGTATATCAACTGAACCAAATCAGTCAACAATGCTTGGGGATATTCAAAATAATGTTATAATTTCACCATGTTAAACCCACTTGCAAAATTAAATGACAAAACACTCGACGCAACATCGCTCGAACAAAAACCAACACGTGATGGTTTTGGTCGTGGGCTCGTTGATGCGGGAAAAGCCGACGAGCGAGTTGTCGCACTATCGGCAGATCTCAAAGAATCTACACGCGTAGAAGATTTTGCAAAAGCATTTCCAAATCGTTTTTTTGAAATGGGAGTTGCAGAACAAAACCTTGCAACAGTTGCGTCAGGACTCGCCAATTACGGAAAAATTCCATTTATCACAAGTTACGCAACATTTTCACCTGGACGAAACTTGGAACAAATTCGAACGACGATTGCCATCAATGACGTTCCGGTAAAAATTGTAGGATGTCATGCTGGTGTTTCAGTTGGGCCCGATGGTGCAACCCATCAAGCTCTTGAAGATGTTGCCATGATGCGAGCGATGCCAAACATGACCGTAATTGTTCCATGTGACGCAAACGAGGCATACAAGGCGACACTCGCGATTGCAAAAAATGATAAGCCAAGTTATTTGCGACTTGGACGAGAAAAAACACCTGTGTTTACAACAGACCAAACACCTTTTGAGATTGGAAAATCACAAATTGTGTTTGGTGATCTTGCGGACGCAGATGTTGGAATTGTTGCGTGTGGCGGACTTGTCTATAATGCGATTCTTGCAGCAAACGAACTTGCGGGTGAGGGAATTAACGCAGTTGTTTTAAATATTTCAACGATCAAGCCGATTGACCGCGAAGGATTGGTCGAGATTGCAAAATCTGCATGTGCGATTGTTACATGCGAGGAACACCAGATTGCTGGCGGACTTGGTGGGGCAGTAGCCGAAGTCTTAGCAGAAGAATGCCCAACACCGATTGAATTTATTGGTATTCGTGATCAGTTTGGACAATCGGGAACACCGGCAGAACTTTTCGCGCATTACAAACTCGACGTGGAGTCTATCAAAGTTGCCGTGCGTGATGTAGTAAAACGCAAATAGGTGTCGTTTCGAGTAATTTGACAAATCAAAATAAATATGTAATATAGTAATCATGAATCACGAGTTTGATCATGATTTACTCAAAGAGGACTGGAACGCCATTCGTAACGCGTTTACGAGCTTTTTCAAGTCGTTTGGACCGTCTCCAAAACAGTATTCATTTCGGGAAGAATTGCGCATTAGATATGGACTTTGGAAGGTTGATATGGGGCCGGTAAAGTTAATTAAAATTGTTATAAGTATCATCGTATTTATTCTTTGGTTCTTCTTGTTATTCCTGAACGCTGATGTGTTGTTCAAAATTATTTTTGTCATACTCTTTATTATATTTTACGGATGGCTTTGGGAGAATGAGCTCGAAGATGAAGCTAAAAATGAAAAAATTTCAATTCCCGGGAAAATGGCATTGGGAATACGAAAAGGAATTTCAGGAGCTTTTGCAAAAAAAGAAGAGAAGAAAAAATAAGACAACAAAAAAGCGCGCGATGGTTACTCCGCATTTCTGCAGACGTTTACACTTGGCTTCGAAATGCTCCGTAATCCATCGCGCGCTTTTTTGTTGTCTAAAATATTTTTGTTACTTTGTAATCAGCAGGAGCATTTTTCAAAAATTCCAACAATTTTTCTCGTGAGAGAAGTCCGCCCTGTGCTCCAACATGCTGTACAACCGACATTGAGTTAATCGGTCCCCAAAGAATTGCTTGTTCAATAGGTAATCCAAGAGAAAGCGCTGCGGTGACCGTAGATGATGTTGCATCTCCTGCGCCTGTTCGTGATACTGGTGGTTTTGGATCAGGATACATCGGCAGGTGATATCCCGCACCGTCAGGTGTTGAATAGGTGAGACCATTTGGTCCATCAGTAATCACAACAATCTTTGGTCCAAGTTTTCGCATCTCGGAATGCAGTATTGCGTAATCATCAGAATCAATTCCAAGAATTCGTTGAGACTCTTCTTTGTTGCAGAAAAAAAGTTCAGTTGCTTTATATACATCAGCAAGTGCATCTTTCCCAAGCGTCATTTGAAATGTTCCTGGTTGAAACGCAAGTTTCGTATTTGGGTTTTTTGTAATCCAAGTTGCAAGATCATGATGAAACTGCAACGTGTTTTTTGCGATCGATGTGAAATAAATCCATTTTGGTTTTAGTTCAGCAAGTAACTTTTCTGGAACTTGATAATCATACGGTTGCTGATTTACTAAAATAGTTCGCTCTGGTCCGTATTGCAATACGTATGCATTATTCGTTGGTTTATCTGAAACGCGTTTAATAAATGCAGGATTTAATTTTTCTGATTTGTAATAATTCCAAATTCGGTCACCGTCTTCATCGGTTCCGAAAATAGCTTGGAGTCCTGCATTAAGTCCAAGTCGTGTCGCAGCAATTGCTGCGTTTCCGGCATTTCCAACACCAACGACAGGAGTTTCGCTTTTGTAAGCAATTTTATCACCCCAAGGCATAACGAGTGTTGGATGTTCGCCGTGTGCATCAGTTTCAATATTTGCCGTTTCGAGTTCGATAAAAGTATCAATAAACACATCGCCAATAGCGAGGAAGTCCATTTGTTTTTTCTTGAATAGGTTCATAGTGTTATTATAGCAAAGAATATACAGAGAAGAACCTTTTGACTTCGTGTGAATTTTGATATACAGTCTAATCAAACAAAATTCATTAATATGGCAAAAATGGAACCGTTTCCCTATACATCAGAAGGTGTATTTATTCCAGCGGATTGTCTCGTGCATGCAAAAAAACAGGAGAAATTAGTGAATATATCTAATTATGATGTTATGGTTGCAAACACCGCTCTTTCTATTATTTCAAAACAATACAATATTCCGAAAATTAAAATCTTATCACCTTCTCGCACAGGTAATCTTCCGGAAATGAAAATTCTATTTATTCATGCAATGGTGATAAAGACAATGATTTCTGATAAAGCCATCGGAGGATTCATTGATCGAGATCATAGCACTATTGTCCATGCGCGAAATCGACATGATGTATTTATGGAGTCCAAGTCTGAAGGGTTTGATTTCTACCGAACCACAGCAAGACTTCTCGAAGAAAACTTGAAAGATTTCAGAAAAGACTATACAAAGACCGATTCGGTATTTGTAATGACACAGGAGAGTCGCATTGCAGATTTAATGGGCTG
>CAIQMU010000068.1 GCA_903873095.1 uncultured bacterium | reverse complement strand
CACGAAAATACCTTGCCAGATATGAACCGAATGACAAGTTTTTGTTTTCGGCGTTTTCAGAATTTTCAAACCTCGACACATTTAATTATTTCGCAGATCGTGGACTTCCGCTTGAAATTGAAAATAATGGTCGTGCGTTTCCGTATACCAAAAAAGCTCTTGATGTGTTTAAAACACTTGAACAAGAACTCATCAAAAACAATGTAACTATTCTCACAGAATCTGCTATTAAAAAGTTTAATGTCAAAGAAAAAAATGGAGATAAAACAATAACTTCTGTGATTTCTGGTGAACAAGAATATTTCGCAGATTCGTTTATTTTAGCAACCGGTGGATTATCACATCCGGAAACTGGTTCTACAGGTGATGGGTTTGCATGGTTGCGGGATCTTGGTCATACAATCGCAGAACCTACACCAAGTATTGTACCTCTTGCAGTTTCAGATTCTTGGATTAAATCATTGTCAGGTACAAGTTTTGAAGAGCTAAAAATTACCTTTTTCGTAGACAATGTAAAATCATTTTCTAAAAAGGGGAAGATACTATGTACGCATTTTGGACTATCAGGCCCGATGATTTTGAATTCCGCAAAACAGGTTGGGGAATTGTTGCACGAGGGATTTATTACGGCAACCATTGATTTATTTCCAACACTTGATCACGGAACACTTGAGAAAAATATTATTTCGATTTTTGATGAAAACAAAAACAAAATGCTCAAAAATGTTTTTCCTGAACTTGTACCAAGTGGAACAGCATCAAAACTTGAAACATTATTTCCAGAAATTAATTTTGAAACAAAGGTTCACAGTGTCTCAAAAGAAGATCGTAAATTACTTGTAAAACAATTGAAAGAACTTCCTGTCACAATCACAGGACTTATGGGATTTGATCGCGCGGTTGTTGCTGATGGTGGTGTTCCCCTTGAAGAAATTGATACTAAAACATTTCGTTCAAAGAAAATTTCAAATCTGTTTATCACAGGTGATTTATTGCACATCAACCGACCATCGGGTGGTTTTTCGCTTCAGCTGTGTTGGACAACAGGGTTTGTTGCAGGGAAAAATTCATAATAAAAAGCCTCTTTTTTTCAAAGAGGCTTTTTCAGATAGGGACAGCCTTGGTAGTACTGGTTATCTGAAGCTATATTTAGCAAAGCTAAGGAGGGCGTAATGTTGAATGAATCCTTTCTTGGCAGAATGGATCCGCGCACCGAGCGAAAATTACCAAGATAACTGAGTCGTAAATTAATTTACGGACTGGTTTCAGTACAATGACAGGATTTGCAAAACATAAGTCTTGCGGAATAATCTGTAGTACGATTCCATGGTCGCGTGATACTTGTTGCTGTTCTCTGGGAGTTTTTTCAACAACAATGATTTCCGAAGGGAGATCCTTAATACGATACATGCAATAAAGATCATTCATACCGGTGCCAATGGCGACCAGTACAATTTGTGCTGGTAGTATTGGCATAGGGTATGTTTTAGGGTTTGAGGATAATCCTAGCAAATTCGTTGTCACTAGTCAACACACCCCCTAACCCCCTCTAATAGAGGGGGCACCGAACACGTGCTATACTAAATCATATGATCACATCACTCAAAACATTTTTTGCGGTTCTTGTTCCGATGCTTATTCTCGACGGACTTTGGATTCTTGTCATCGCAAAATCATTTTATGCAAAACACTTAGCAACGATCATGGCACCAAAACCTGTGTGGCTTGCTGCGGTCTTGTTTTATATTTTGTACGCAATCGGCGTTTCATATTTCATTGTTGCACCAGCAGTCGCAGGATCGCTTTCTTGGTACGTCGTACTTCTCCGCGCGGCATTCTTTGGACTTGTTGCATACGGAGCATATGATTTAACAAATCAGGCAACGGTCATCAACTGGTCAGTAGCTGTTACCATTGTCGACATGCTCTGGGGTGCAAGTATGACAGGTGTTGCGAGTCTTATTGCATTTTTAATGTTGAAATAATTTATTTAATAATATGAAACCAAGTATCCAGAAAAAAGCTCGTCACAAAAACGCGCCTGCGCGCACGGATCGAGCAAAACAAAATAAAGTATGGGAAGCCTACAAAGCCAAGGTTATGGGCCGAGGTCCTTTTTCTGCTGACAAACTTGCAACGGCTATTTCAACATTTAAAACGGTTGGCGGAATTAAATCTGAAAATACGCGCGCATTCAAACCAAGTGGCAAGAAACCGATTAGTCGCCCGAAATAGTGACGTGTGTGCTATACTTGTTTTATGAAAAAACTCTTCAGGTCATCGACAGACAAGTTTGCATCGGGTATTATTGGCGGACTTGGTGAATACTGGAATATTGATCCGACTGTTCTTCGTCTTGGTTTTATTTTTCTTGTTATGATCACAGGACTCGTACCTGGTATTTTGGCGTATTTGATCGCACTTTTGATTGTTCCTAAGCATCCAACCATGCATTCGGAACACATGAAAAGTAATCCACAGGAGTAACTTGCTTCATTACTATAATTTTTTTAAAATTTCTGTGATTACTAAATTAGTAATCACAGTTTTTAATTATGAAACGAATTTCATTATTTATTATACTTTTTGCACTTGTATTCGGATTTGGGATTCATTTCGCCCATGCTGACTCGACCTCAAGTCAGGTAGGTCCACAGATAACCCAAAACGGATCAAGTCTCACGGTTGCATTCCCACAAAACTATTCTGGCGAAGTCACTTCAACCTATGACTCTCAAAAAGGATGGCAGACGACCACGAAACCTTTTTCGCAATCTGACATTGATGCGATGAATAAACAATTTGCTGATCAACAGAAACAATTGCAGGCTTTTTGGAAATCACAGGATGACTTCTTTGCGGCACAGCAAAAATTCTTTGATAGTTTGTGGGGAACAACGTTCTAATATTTTTCAAAAAACACTCCAAATAACGGAGTGTTTTTGTGTTACAATCAACTTATCATGACAACGCATCCCAATAATCCATTACAAGGAAAAACACTCGAGATGATTTTGAATGAACTGGTCGCGCATTACGGCTGGACTGAACTTGGTCAATCAATTACGATCAAGTGTTTTCAAGTTGATCCGAGTATTAAATCATCACTGATATTCCTTCGTAAAACTCCTTGGGCTCGCAAGAAAGTCGAAGATTTGTATATTCATACGAATTGGAAACGTGAATTGCAGTAACAAGTATCATGACAGATACACTGCCAAGTTCATCACCAAATATGTCTAAATCTTTTTTCGTCTACATCTTAAAATGCAACGACGGCACGTTCTATGTCGGTTCGACATCTGATCTGACGAAACGCCTGCACGCCCACAACCACCTCAAATCCGGCGCGCATTACACAAAAATTCGCAGGCCGGTGGTTTTGGTGTATAGCGAGGAATGCGAGGATTACGCGACGGTGAGGAGGCGAGAGGGGGAGATGAAGAGGTTGGGGAGGGAGCAGAAAATGGAGTTGGTAAAGGAGAGATAAAGAAATTCTAAAGAAAAAATAAAGAATGTATGATATGCTCATCTTATGAAAAAAGCACTATCTGCATTCCTAATTACAGCAAGCATTTTAACACCATCATTTGCCCTCGTTTACGCAAAAAGCCCGTCTGGATATACACCCATGGCACAATGCCGTGACGGATCGTACAGTTACAGTATGAATCATCGTGGGACGTGTTCACATCATCGAGGAGTGAGAGTTTGGTATCGATAAGCCCCTGGAAGGGGTTTTGTTTTGGATAAAATTTTAATAAAGAATTTCTAAAGAAAAAATAAAGAAAATATGGTATAAAGTATACATGTCAGACATGAAAGATCTCACAAAACGTGTGGTTGATTTTCGTAATAAACGAAACTGGAAAAAGTTCCATAACCCAAAGGATTTGGCTATTTCATTGTCTTTGGAAGCATCTGAATTACTAGAACATTTCCAATGGAAAACTGTCGATGAAATGGGTGAATATGTAAAAAAGAATAAAAAGGAAATTGCCAAGGAATTAGCCGATGTTTTGTACTGGGTACTTTTAATTCAAAATGATTT
>CAIQMU010000067.1 GCA_903873095.1 uncultured bacterium | reverse complement strand
TTTCCAGCAGCAAATACTGTCGTTGCGACAATACTTGTCGAGATTATTGCGATGAATATAGTAATGAATAGTTTTTTAAATGACATAAAATAAGATGAGTGATCAGATACAAAATCAAATAGATGCCTCTAGTATAGAACATACTCATAAAAAAAACGAGTAGTATACTCGTTTTTTTTATTTTTGTGTGGATAGCTATGCACCAAGTAATTTAGTCGACAGAAATGAAATAATTGGAGCAATCACAGAACTTGCCAAGAAAAGTACAACGACGAGTAGGATGAGTCCATATCCTGCTTGCATCATTTTTTGTGACCATGTTTTAAATCCTGGAATCAGTGCACCAAGGAGATGATGTCCATCAAGGGGCGGAACGGGAATCAAGTTAAACACGGCAAGTGAAATGTTGATTACGACTACCATACTCATGAGTTCTGCAATCGTACCAAGTGAATTACTGGATGCGGTTACTCGGAATATAATGGCACAAATAACCGCGATCAACATATTCATGAGTGGTCCGGCAACTGCAACAAGTGCCGGTCCCCATCGTTTATATTTTAAATTATTTGCATTAAACGGAACCGGTTTTGCCCAGCCAATGATAAATCCTGTTCCGGAAATAATACAAAGAAGTGGCACAATCAATGAGCCCAACCATTCCAAGTGGGCAAAGGGATTCAGTGTCAGTCGCCCTGCTAAACTTGGTGTTGGATCGCCTAATTGATCAGCAACTGTTCCATGGGCAAGTTCGTGGAACATGACCGAGATGACTAATATGATGATAGAAAAAATAGTTGTCAGAATATTCATATGAATTATATATTAGCACAATTAGCAACAAGACACCCCCTAACCCCCTCTCGTAGAGGGGGCACCGAACAACAAAAAATCCCCTTTCGGGAAGATCTTGTTATACAAGTTCAGCATCCTTCAAAGCCTTGAAGATTCCTTTCTTTGCAATCGTTTTCATTCCTCGTGTTGAAACAGTAAGAGTGATTTTGCGATTTTCGAGTTCAGGAACCACATAGGTTTTTGTCTGAAGGTTTGCATATCGTCGTCGTTTTCCAGTTGGGTTAAATTTTGTAGCACGAACACGGTTCGAGTATCCCCCGCCCATAATTGACGATTTTCCAGTTATTGCGCATGTCTTTGCCATAGTGGACATAGGATAGCATATTGGGGTAAAATTGCAAGCATGAAACCACTAGAACCTAAAACATTCCAGATTCCTGAACTCAAGGGGATCTCGGCGAAAACTATTGAGGAACATTTAAAGCTTTATCAAGGGTATGTAAAAAACGCCAATCTTATTACTGATCACTTGGCCAAGTTCGGAGTCGAAGGTGATGTGCATAGTTATGAAATAGCAGAACTTCATCGAAAGTTTTCATTTGAATACAACGGTATCAAAAATCATGAGTATTATTTCGAACAACTCGAAGGCGGCTCGCTGGCGCTCGCCGCCTCGTCCCCTCTTGTTCAAAAAGTAACCGAACAATGGAACTCATGGGAAGCAATGATTACACATATCAAAACAATTGCAGCAACCACACGAGGAATTGGTTGGATGATTTTGTATTATGATCGAGAACGAAAAATTCTCATGACAACATGGGTAGATGAACAGCATTTGGGTCACTTGAATTCTTGTCAGTTTATTTTTGGAATCGACATGTGGGAACACTCATATGTAGCTGATTACTTACCAAGTGGCAAGAAACAATATGTTGAAGACTATCTTACGAATGTAAACTGGAGTGTTGCCGAGAAACGATATCAAGAATGTCTATAATTAAAAAATCCCGCCTGCCCCGCATAGCTTTAGCGGAGTGGGGGGATTTTTTAATTACTCGTTGTTGTACTACTTGTTGTACCTGAATCAGTAGCTGAAGGATCCGGAGTTACTACTGGATCACTTGGTGGTGTCACCGTAGGATCTGGAGTCACTACAGGTGCAACTGCCGGCGTTGTTGC
>CAIQMU010000066.1 GCA_903873095.1 uncultured bacterium | reverse complement strand
TACTAAAGAATATTACAATCATATAAATATAAACAGGAATATGGAACTAACTTGGATTGTTAATGAGCAAGATAAAATTTTCTTAAATGAACTGGAACTACAAATGGAATCTGATGACAGAGATGTTATTTACATAATATGTAATGATATTTTTTTAAAAAAATGGGCACAGCAGATATCAGAATTTGTAATTTGCGGACTCGTTTTTAATTGGGATAGTATTTCTGATACGGTTGAAAAAGTTAATCTGCTTGAAAGCTGGAGATTTTCTTGGACCAAGGAAGGTCTCCATATGAGAGAAAAATATGTTCTCATAAAAAAGTTTAAAATTTTTAACAAAAATCACTGATTGGATCAGTGATTTTTTATGTAATTAGGTTGTCTGTTTCTCATCCGAAATTTTTGCTTGCTTCGGACTCTTGTTTTTCTCATCAGAAACAATGACACCATCTCGAATAAAAATAATTCGATCGGCATGTTCGGCAACATCAGGTTCGTGAGTGATCAGCACAATCGTACGGCCAAGTTCACGGTTTAATTTCTGAAACGTTCCCAAAACAATTTCTCCCGTTCGTGTGTCGAGGTTTCCCGTCGGTTCATCAGCCAAAATCATCGTAGGATTGTTTACAAGCGCTCGAGCAATCGCAACGCGTTGAATCTGTCCGCCTGATAATTGATTCGATTTGTGTTCAAAATATTTTTCATCGAGTCCGGCAGAAGCAAGTGATGCTTTTGCATCATGAATTCTTTTTTCTTCAGATTCATTGGCATATACCAAGGGGAGCATTACATTTCGCAGAACCGTTGTTCTTGGTAACAAGTTAAACGATTGAAATACGAATCCGATTTTATCTCGTCGAATGTCAGCCAAGTCATCATCAGACATTTTTGAAACGTCTTTGTTATCGAGGAAATACTGACCGGATGTTGGCGTATCCAAACAACCCAAGATGTGCATGAGTGTTGATTTTCCTGATCCGGAAGGTCCCATGATCGCGACGAATTCTCCGTCGTTGATCGTAAACGAAACACCTTTTAATGCTTTAAATTCGTTATCTGATCCTTGGGAATATGTTTTTGTAATATTGGTTACTTGGATCATAAGAGATTATCGTCCTCCGGTGAGTGCTCGGGTTGCACCTGATGCAGATCGTGCTCCGCCTGTTGCACCACTTAAGAGCGACGGTGCACTCGTTGTACTTGCGGTCGTTGATGTGCCTGTTACTGTTTTAGTAACGATTTCATCCCCATTTGAAAGCCCTGAAAGAATTTGCGTATCAATGTCATCAGAGATTCCGGTTGTTACGGGTGTTTGTGTTGGTGTGGTTGTAAGCGCGATTCCTGTATTACCTGTTGATACGGGTGTACTTGATGGAACGGTTAATACATAACTGTTGCCGCTTGAATCTGTTTTTACTGCACTTGATGGAACAACAATCGCATTTTGCGCAACATCAGTTGCAACAACGATCGTCGTACTCATACTTGATTTAACACGAGCATCTTCAACGTCAAATGCAATTTTTACATTGTAGTTTACGACTCCAGATGTTACGGTTCCGACCTGATCGATCGAAACAACTTTTCCTGTAATTGTTAAATCAGGAACAGCATCAAATGTTGCGGTCGCATTGTCACCAACTTTTATTTTTGCAACATCGACTTCGTTAAATGGAATATCTGCATATTGTTGATTTCCAACAAGAGTCACGATTGTTGTGCCACTTGAAACAGTTTGACCTTTCACAACAGAAACTTGTCCAATAATTCCACTAATAGGTGAAGTTACAAATGTATCATCATAAGCAAGTTGTGCAGACTCAAGAGAGATGGTTGCATCGTTGATTGCTTGCTGATCATTTGCAAGTACGATACTGTCGTTTTGTTGTGCGGTTGTCAGGTTTTGTGTCTGAGACAAATATCCACTTGCAAGAGGTGATGGAACACTGATCGTCCATGTGTCGAGTACTCGAGGAGTTGTCGCGAATGTTATGTACAGTCCACGTGTTCCAAGTGCAAGGGGAATGTTTGGTGTAATTAATCCAAATCCTGTCTCAATTCCATTATATTGAATACATGTTCCACCCGAACAACTGTAATCTGAAATCGTGTAGACACCTTTTTCTGTTGAGTTATATGATCCAGAAATAGTTGGTGTTACAGAATCATTATTGTTCTGACTTGCCACTGCTAGTGTTGTTGAGTTAAGGGTAATTTGCTGGTTTTGCAAAGAAAGACTTTGTGTCGCTGTATCATCTACGAGTTGCTGCTTTGCTTTTACAAGCGTATTTTGTGCTTGTTTTAGTGAAATAGCAGCAGATGTATCATCAATACTTGCAATCACTTGTCCGACAGAAACAGTATCACCTGCCTGTACGCGCAAACTAGTTATTTGACCGCTCGATTTTGCGGGAATCGTGATTTGATTACTCGATGAAACTTGTCCTGTTCCTGTCACGGTTGAAACAATTGCCCCTTCCGTTGCGGTTCCAATGACATAGGTTGTCGTTGATGTTGTAGGTGTTGCAGCTTTTACGATTTCATAAATGGCAAAGGCAAGAATAAGAACAATGACAAGAGTCCAGAATTTGTGATTCTTGATCCAGGTGGTTATCTTATTAAAAAAAGTTGGTTGTGATTCCATATGTTATGGTTGTGTAGGTGGGACAGGAATAATTCGAATAAATTTTGCGACGATTTGACCTTGTGCATTTGGGTCACCGATGACGACGACAAATGTTCCGGGTGTCAGGATGCTTGGATCTGCAGGTGCATGCATTAATCGAGTAATCGTATCATCAGTGATGACGACAGATTTTTCGATATTATTAGGTTCTTCAACTGAAAATGTTGGAAGTGTTACAGAGATGATTTTTCCAATGGCCCCATTTGGATTTGGAATATGAGTTCCTCCGGCAAGTGTTTGTGCAGGTCCGAAATTTTCTGTGTAATGATCGTCGAAATCTTTTCCAAAGGTTGCCTTGTTAATCCCGACAACAACACCTGCTTGGAAAATAAATCCAGCGAAGATCATGATAAGTATTCCGTAGATAATTCCATGAAATACTTTTGATTGCACAATGCGTGCAATTTTTTCTTTGAGTGATGTGATATTCATAAATAATTAAGCGAGTTTTGGTGCTGGTAATACGAATGCTTTGCGGAGCGACCATACAAATCCAAGGAGTGCTACAAGTACTGCGATAATTCCTGTAAGAGGAAGCGTTGAAAGGATTGTAGAAACAAGTTCAGATCCAGATGTAGATATAGCCGATGTTCCTGCGAGTGATAGATAGTTCAAAAATCCTGATTGCGAGACTTGATTTATCAAAAGCATAATAGATGGAATAACAAGAATGAGTGAGATATTTCCAAGAATGGTGAATCCCCAAAATCTGCGTCGACCCAGTAATTCTTGGCGCTCACGAATTTTTTTAATAATGTCTGACGCCAGAGTCGGCCTAGGTGAGTATTCAATTTTTTTAAAGGTTTGACCTAAGGTGTTCATGTGATTATTCATACGATTGATAAGTGTTATTTGGTGCATCTTTCATAAGCTCTCGAAGTTTGATCAAGGCTCTGCGATGTTGGCTTTTAACCGTGTTAATGGATTTTCCTAAAACTTCGCCAATTTCATCAAACGTGAGATTATTTTGATAATAGAGTGTGAGGACTTCTTGATAATCAGATTGAAGGTGTGTCAGGAGTGTTTTAAAATACTCGACATCTTCGATTTTTCCAAAATGATCTTCAACGTGCTCCTCGTCACTTGCAATAGTTTCATCAAATCCGCGGTCCTCGTAATCAAGGTTCGAAAAGGGAATCGATGATTTTTTACGCAGGTGATCCGTTGTTGT
>CAIQMU010000065.1 GCA_903873095.1 uncultured bacterium | reverse complement strand
TTTGGATAGGTGAAAATACATCAATTGATACATCAGGATTTATTGGTAACACTGCCTATGGTGGATCCGGAGGAGGGCTTTATATTGAAGGAGGTCCACTCACGGTGTCAGTAACAAATTCAACATTTGCAGAAAATGCATCGCAATATGGTGGAGGTATTTATACTGATGGAGGTATGGTGACACTCACAAATCTAACGCTTTCAAACAACACCGCAACTACAAATGGTGGAAATGTGTACACTGGCGAGGGGACAGTTACGACAAAGAATTCTATTTTTGCAGGAGGTACAAGTAGTAACTGTAATACTGATCTGACGACAAATGGTCACAACATCTCATCTGATGGAACATGTGGTTTCACTGATGGAACAGATCAGGAGAGTGTTAACCCGAAACTTGATCCAGAGGGACCCAAAGTTCCTCCATCGGGACCAACTCTCAATGGTAGTCCTTATTTATCCATTGTGGGAATCGCAGCTGATTCACGAGCGGTCGATAATGGCGATAGTTGTACATCAACTGATGAGCTTGGCGGAACTCGTGTTGGTACATGCGATATTGGTGCATATGAATATAATGCAAGTACCGTACCAGCAATTTCAAGTTCACAAGTATTTAATACACCTAACATCATCGTGACACGACTTGATGATCCGGATGGTGGTACATGTTCAAGTGGTACCAATTGTTCATTACGACAAGCTGTTGCACTTTCAACAAGTGGGCAGACGATTGGGTTCAGTAGTGGTCTCGTTGGGACACTTACACTTGGTGGATTTATTACTGTCGATCATCCGATCACTATTTCGGGTCCTGGTGAAAAATTACTTACTATTTCAGGAAACAGCTCAACGAATTTATTTGATGTCACGTCAGCTGGTTCTTTGGAGCTTGATCATCTGACGATTGCAAATGGTCAGAATCTTACAGGAGATGCAGGTGCTATCTATAACCTTGGTCCGGTAAATACGTCTCATGTAACCTTCCGTAACAATGCAGCAAGTGGTGAAGGTGGTGCGATTTATTCTGATTGCGGTGTTGAAAATCGAAATCAAACATTTGACTACACAACATTCGAAGGAAACTATTCGGGCGAAGCGGGTGGTGCGATCTATACCTGTGGTAATTCATCAGGTCTCAACACGAATACGATTACGAATGGAACGTTGGTAGACAACTTTGCGAACGGCAAAGGGGGTGCGATCTATGCAAGCAGCGAGTCAGTATCAGTTTCGGGAAGCACGCTTGATGGAAACTACGGTGCGGACGAGGGAGGCGCGATTTATACCAACATGACCTACTCTGCTGAACCAATTATTACCGTTAGCAATTCGACTTTTGCGGGTAACTGGGCACAAGATGGTGGTGCGATTTCAAACGGTCTTTCATCCGGAGTTCACTTGGATGTTTCTGGAGATACTTCATTCCTCGGAAACTTTGCCTACGACAACGGAGGAGCTATCAACCTCTCGGGAGCGTATATCGACTCAATGTCCGCAACATTCCAAGGCAACTTCTCGAACTGGGACGCCGGAGGCGCACTGTATCTTGGAGGCCTTCTTGATTCAAGTGTGACGATCAACAACTCAACATTTACCGACAACGTCGCAGGTGATGATGTTGGTGGAGCAATCGCAATCTTTTCAGAAGGAACTGATCTTGCTATGACAGGAACGACATCATTTACTGGTAATTCTGCTCTCTACGATAATGCTGGAGGTGCGATTTATGACGATGCGCATAGCTTGACTCTCACAGGAACAACGTTCAATAATAACACTACGTGGAGTGGAACAGGTGGTGCGATCTATGTGCAAAACGGCGACCTCACAATGACCGGGGCTTCGTTTAATAACAATGTGGCTATGGATACAAATGCGGGAGCCATCGATTATGAGGCATCAGGTGCACTATCAGTTACAAACTCTTCTTTCGTCGGTAACCAAGCTATCTATGGTGGCAGTGGTGCCGTTCTACAAGGAGAATCTACAGCGGCTGCAACAGTCAGTGGTTCAACCTTCACCAACAACATGGCGTATGACGACCCGGTTGGTGCTTGGTATCAATATGCGGGCGATCTGACGGTTACGAACTCGACGTTTACAGGAAACAGTTCGACGAACCAGGTTGGTGGTATCAACACAGACAGTGGTAACCTGACGATTACCGGAACAACATTTGATCACAATAGTTCTGTTGGGTACGGCGCATCTTTGTATGATCATCAATCAGATGGTTACACAACAACAATTAAAAACTCAACGTTTTATCGAAATGACGCGCCATGGGATGAATCAGGAGGTTACTATCACGATGGTGGTTCAAATGCAGTCATCAATAACGTAACATTCGATCAAAACGTTTCAAGTACTGATGGAGGAAATGCCTTTACGGTGTATGGTTCACCAACAGTCATCACAAACTCTATTTTTGCAGGATCACCACTTGGATCATGTATTGATTATAATGGTGGAATTGATCAAGTGAACTCGACAAATAATATTGATGATGGAAGTGGATGTTTTGATGCGGGTGTGAACAATCAAAATAATGTAAACCCTCTTTCTATTTTTGCATCTGCTGGACTTGCTGATAATGGAGGTCAGACAGCGACGGTTGATCTTGCAAATTCATCTCCTGCACTCGATGCTGGAAATGACGCAACATGTGAAACAACAGACCAAACAGGTGCAAGTCGTCCGTATGGAGCACACTGTGATGTTGGATCAGTTGAGTCACATGCACTTCTTGATGAGACTGCACCTGAGACACCTGTTGCATCTCCATCAACAGGAACATATTCAGGGGCTCAGTCAGTAATACTATCATCAGTAGGCAGTGACTCGATTCGATATTCAACATCAGTCGCACCCGCAGATTGTTCAAGTGGAACAATATATTCAGGAGCAATTTCAATTGCATCATCTGAAACACTTTATGTACGTGCTTGTAAATCATCAAACAGTACGTCATCAACTGCAAGCTTTGCTTACACAATAATTCCACCATCAAGTGGAAGTGTAAGTGGTGGAAGTAGTGTGGGATGGGTGCCATCTACATCAAGTACTCAATCAAAAGGAATAACTAGTAGTAATACATTTGTTATTCAAAACAATGGAACAACTTATCATTTCCCGCGATCTCAAAAAACAGGGGTTAAGGGTGATGATGTTAAGGTTCTCCAGCAGTTCTTGAACACTCATGGATTTGTGATTGTTCCAAATGGTCCTGGTTCAAAAGGTAAGGAAACAAAAACATTTGGTCCTGCAACTAAAAAGGCTTTGATTAACTATCAAAAATCAAAAGGATTGAATCCTGATGGAATACTTGGACCAAAAACACGAGCGATGATTGAGTCTGATATGAACAAGTAATACAAGAAAAAACATCCGCAAGGATGTTTTTTCTTGTATCTTTATAATTTTTATTTTACAATAACACTATGAAAAATTATTTTAAAACAACTTTGGTTTTTGGTCTGATGATACTCGGCGCGCTTGTTTTTGTTGCGGTACCTGCATTTGCAGCATCAACACCGTCACATGCGCCACGACACCCGATGACGACATCGCTTCCTAATTTTAAAAAATCTCGATCGCTTGCAAGTGTTTCACCTGCAGGAAAACACATCTTCGGAGTTGTATCATCAGTAGGAACTGATTCAATTACGGTTGCTGTAAATACTGGCCATGGAACAACATCTTCAACAAGTGATGTGGTGATGGTGGATGCTAAAACAGTGTACGGTGGTTCAATCGTACAAACAGGTTTTAGTGGAATAAAAACAGGCGATCATGTTGTTGTTATGACAACCAGTACCAGTTCGACGACAGCACGAGAGGTTAGTGTTATTGATTCAAGTGCATTTGCAAATCAAGCAAGAAATGCGTTATCAAAATCAAAATTGAAGGTTAAATAATTTGTGCTAGAATAGTTTATATGAATTTTCGCAAGACCAAGAATTATTTCTTGTCAGGTTTGAGTGGTATTATCATTGCTACTTTTTTTATAACGCCCTTTGCGACACCTCTTGCGTATGCAAGTAGTCCAAGTTTTTCAACATTTCCAAGTACTGGTTCACAAGGAACACAATTTGTTCCAGGACAAGTTCTTGTAAAATACAAACAAGGAAAATCATTCGATGCAATTATTCAAGGGAAACAATTTCTCTCGGTTTCGGAGCAGTTGCCTCACGAAAACATGTCGTTGCTTAGTATCACAGGGAATCAAACTGTCAGCGATGCGGTTAAAACATTGCAAAGTGATCCAAGTGTTGAATATGCAGAACCAGATTACACACGCAATGTAACAACTATTTCAACCAACGATACATACAAAGGTCTGCTTTGGGGACTTGATAATACAGGACAAGATATCAATGGAGATTTTGCTGATATAACAGGAACGGCTGGTGCCGATATTGCAGCGCCGGAGGCTTGGGCTATTAATCCAGGAACGAATGCAACACCGATTGTTGCTGTTATTGATGATGGTGTTTTGTATACTCATCCGGATTTGGCAGCAAACATGTGGGATGGAACCAATTGTAAAGACAACACAGGCGCGACACTTGGTGCATGTAATCATGGATATGATTATCAAAGTAATGACAAAACACCTCTTCCTGCAAGTATGTCTGATTATCACGGAACACATGTCGCAGGAATTATTGGTGCCGTGCAAAATAATGGAATAGGTGTCATGGGTGTTGCGCCCCATGTGCAAATCATGGCGATTAAATTCGCACTTGATGTTGCAACCGAGGTGAAATCAATTGATTTTGCGATTCAAAACGGCGCAAAGGTCATTAATGCAAGTTTTGGTGGTGGTGGATATTCACAAGCAGAATTTGATGCGATCAGCAGATTCAAAGACGCAGGTGGAATTTTTGTAGCGGCTGCAGGAAATGATACTGCATCAAATGATACGACACCTTTTTATCCAGCAGGATATAATTTGCCGAATATTATTTCGGTTGCAGCAACTGATCAAAATGATGCACTTGCCTCGTTTTCAAATTATGGACCAACAACAGTTGATGTTGGTGCACCAGGAGAAAATATTTTGAGTACGATCACAGGAAACAATTATGGATATCTTAGTGGTACATCAATGGCGACGCCGTATGTTGTTGGACTCTCGGCACTTATTTGGGGATACAAACCAAGTCTTACATCGACACAAGTTAAAACAATTATTCTTTCAAGTGGAGATTCAGAACCAACCCTTGCAGGGGAGACGGTTTCAGGGCGTCGCATCAATGCACAAAAAGCATTATTCGACGCAGATATTATTTCAACACAAGTTGTTCATGATAATGCAACCATAGGAACTGATCCAGGGGACTATTCATCTGGTGCTGCCTCGACACTACAAACAGCGATTGATACGGCCACGAGCGTACTTGGAAATAGTGGGTCTACAGATTCTGATATTGCAGCAGGTGTTGCAAGTCTCGACAGTGCGACGGCGACATTTAATGCAGCGGTTGTTCCTGTAGATCTCACCGCTCTCACTGCTGCGATTGCATCAGCGCAAACTCTGCATGATGGTGCAACCGAAGGAACAGTCCCGGGAAATTATATTGTCGGATCAAAAGCAATTTTGCAAACTGCAATTGATACTGCAGCAGCAATTACAGGTTCTGCAACACAGATACAAGTAAACGCGGCACTTGCAACACTTAACACTGCAGTTTCGACATTTAATGCATCAGTCGTTCCTCCATCAGATCTAACATCGCTGACCGCTGAAATTGCAACCGCAACAACACTTGTAACAGGTGCAGTTGAAGGGACAAGTCCCGGACAGTATCCCGTTGGTTCAAAAACAATACTGCAAAGTGCGATTACTACCGCATCAGCAATCACTAATTCGGTTTCCCAAGATACGGTAAATTCAACCCTTGCGACACTTACTACTGCGGTTTCTGTATTTCAAAACGCAATTATTGGTGCAACGATTACAGCATCACATGATTCAAACGGAACTATAAGTCCGACAGGTGCTGTATCCGTTGCTTATGATGCAAATCAACCATTTACGATTACTGCAAATAGTGGATACACCATCGGAGTAGTTACGGTTGATGGAACATCTGTTGGTACTGTGCCAAGTTATTCGTTTTCAAATGTAACCGCTAATCACACGATCTCTGTAACATTCACCGCAGTACCCGTTCCTTCAGGTGGTGGTGGTGGAGGTGGAGGTGGAGGTGGCGGAGGGGGAGGAGGTGGAATTGTCTCGGTACCAAAAGTAAATTCAAGTATTCTCACATCAACACCTCTTCCAGGAACGTATTCAACAACGCAAACAGTAACACTGACATCATCAGGAGGAGATTCTATTCATTACAGAACGGATAATGGAACACCAAGTTGTTCGATGGGATATGCATATCTGAGCCCTCTTACTGTTTCGACAACAACAACGATTAATGCAGTTGGGTGTAATTCTCTTGGTGTAATGTCGACAATCACATCATTTGCATTCACTATTGATCCAAATGCGAAACCTTCGGTATCAACACCAACTACACCGACAACATCTGTAACACCTAACTACGCAAGAAATTTGGTGACAACATCGACATCATCAAGTAGTACGGGTCTCACGTTTGTTCATACACTTCGACTTGGTATGACAAGTGGTGATGTTCTGACGATGCAGAAATACCTCAACACACATGGATTTGTTATTACTACATCAGGTATCGGATCTCCTGGATTTGAAGGAACTCATTTTGGACAAAAAACATTTCTTGCAGTTAAAGCATTTCAAAAAGCAAATGGATTAAAAACAGATGGAGTTGTTGGTCCCAAAACAGCGAGTTTGATGAAATAAAAAAACACCGCTTGCCCTGCGTAGCTTTATGCGAAGCAGGGTGGGTGTTTTTTTTATTGAGTTAATTAATGAAGCCCTTGAACAATTGTTTTAATATCTTGTCGTGCGGTTTTCAAATCAGTCCTTGCTGTTTTGATGTCTGTTCGAGCAGTTGTAAGAGCTGTCTTGTTTGATGTTGCAACAGTTGTGTTTCCCTGATCTGGAACAAGTGATGAAATTCCTGATACAACAGACTGTGCCTGAGTTTCTGCATTTGAAACTTGTGTTGTCATGTCAGCAAGAGCTGCTTGAAGCGCGGTTACATTTTTTCCTGCAGACTGAGCTGTTGTGATTTTTGTCTGGAGTTGTGTTCCAAGAGTTGTCATCATCCCACCAATTGTGGTAACTCGATCAGATGCTGCCAAAAGATTTACCTGAGGATTGACCAATGCATAAATTCTATAATCAGCAGTGATTGATTTCGTATCTGTTCGTGCGGTTGTGATATCGGTATCAGCATCAAGTTTTGATTTTAATGTTGTAAGATTTGAAACATTTGTCTGAAGTGTCTGTGTAAGTGAAGATTGTTCAGATGAACTAAGGTTTTTCATTGCCTGAACCTTGGTCTCCAACGTATTCATTGCACTGATTCGTGCGGTAATAGCAGAATCTCCCCGTGTAATGATTTTTGTTAACGCGGTCGAAGATCCTGTAGTTGATTGCGCAGCGAATGCTGATGATGTAAAGACTGTGAAGATCATTGCGATACTTGCAAGACCTACAGTGTATTTAATAAAAGATGATTTTTTCATAAGAAATAAAGTGAATATAAATTAACTTGTTACAAGTTATATATTAATAGTAATCATTTGTAACACTTATAATAACGAACGAGTAAGTAATGTGTGACAGAGTAATCATTAGTGAAGGGATTGATCTAGGGTGTCACTGTCGTTGTCTAAAAGATTCATTTGATTATTGATGTTTAAAATTTGATTATTTATAGCATCATTACCTGGTCCAGATGGAAGAATCTGGTTTGATGACAAATGGTGAACATAGGTGATTGCTCCGAGTGCTACTAATACAAATGCTGCCATGATAAACGATATTTTTTTTATTGCAAAAAATGATCTCATGTCTGGCGTATAAGGACTTGGGATTTTTTTCTCTGGAAGAGATCTAAGTAATGATTCCATAAAAATAGCACTTGGTGTTATTTCAAGAGATGTTTCTTTGAGAATTTTTTCAATATCCTGCTCAGAGTATTCTTTTTTATGAGTGATGTTATTCATAGGAGTTTAATAGTTCTCGAAGTGATTTTAATCCGCGTGATTGTAGCTGTCGAACAGATTCCTCTGTCTTACCAAGTGTCTGCGCAATTTCTTTGTTAGATAAATCATTTATAAATTTCATAATAATTACATTTTGCTGATCTTCCGGAATGAGTTTCAATTTTTCTTGAACATGGTGCGCTTCGTATTTACGAGAGATGGCAGTTTCAAGATTTACTGTATCTGAAATATTCATGGCCCAATCTTCATCAAGGTGAAATGTTTTTTTCTTGCGCCAATGATCAGTTAAAGTGTTTCGTGCGATTGTTATCAGATAGGCAAGAGGGGATGTTCCCATATATGAATAACGGTCAAGATGTTGATATGTTTTTATAAAAACATCTTGGGTTATATCTTCGGCATCTGCTTGGTTGCGTACTCTAAAGTAAACATATCGATAAACAGGGGTCACGTACTCTTTGTACAACGTCGAAAAAGCTTCTTGATCGCCTTGTTTTGCGCGATTGATTATTTGTTCCATATTTGGAATGGCGTGGTCCATAGTACGAACAGTATAACGAATTAAAGGTAAAAGTGTGACATTTGACTTTCTAATTTAAATGTGATATTATGATTTAAATTTCAAAACAACATAAAAAGGAGATATTACGTGGTACACCAATTAATAAGTATTGAGTCGATAAAACGACTGTGGGAGGTATTTAAATTTTTTCTTGTCGGTATGATTGCTGGAGTTCCATCATTTTATATTTATCATTGGA
>CAIQMU010000064.1 GCA_903873095.1 uncultured bacterium | reverse complement strand
TGCGCCGATAATGATAAGAACAATCAAAAGCAAAATGAGAAACCATCCTGTAAACGTCTGCGGGAAAAATCCAGCTCCGAATACCGATGCACCGAGAACAGATTTAGGTCCACTTGAATATGCATCATGATCACTCGTTGAGAGATTTCCACCTGCATATTGAAGCGTAGCATTCGTCTGAACCGTACCATTTCCTTCACCTACAGCATCAACAGAAAACGTAAGTGTTTTTATTGTACCAGCAGCGATTCGTCCAAACGGATACGTCACCGTATTCGTACTTGGATCATAAACCACATCAGAACTTGAATTTGAAAATTGATACTGATCAGGAAGTGAAACCACAACTCGTGAATCAAGAATATCAGTTGAATTCGTATTTTGTGCTTTTACCGTAAAGGTGAGCGAATCATTTTGGTATACACGCGCATGTTCATCTGTAAGATACAAAACGATTCCATTTGCATGCGCAACACCACCCGTCTCGATACTGTTGGTAACATTTTTTTCAAGTGTCGTCGGTGTGATATTTTTCAAAATACTTTGAACAGAAATTCCACTTGCTGAATTTGTTGTAGTTGTAGATGTAGATGTTGTCTGCCCTGAACTTGTTGAAGTGGCTGGCAAAATTCCATTTTGACTTGGAGTTGTAAACGTAGCTGGGTCTGTTGAAATAATAGTTGATCCATACGTCATGATCGCCTTGTATGAATAGGTTGTCGACGGTGTCAAGCCTGGCAAGTCGAAGACTTCCATTTTTGAAGTCGTATATTCATGACTTGCACCTGTTGAATACGTACTACCTGTCGCAGTATTTGTATACTGAATCAAGATAGCAGGAAGATTTGCATAATCGATTGTTGAACTGTTTGATGTAAATTGAACATCAACACGGGCATCTGTCGCATAAACATCGGCAGCACCAATAACGGTTACTGTCGGAACAGAATCAGCTTTGGCAAATCCAGGAATTGCAATAACTGCAAAACCAAGGACCGCGAGATATTTCAAAAGGGTGATCTTTTTCATAATACGTCCATTATAGCATAATACGTATTATTTGTCAAGTATTTCCCCGTCAAAAAACCCTTGATTATTAAGGGTTTAAAACGACTCCTTGTGACTTCACGAAAGGTAGGATCTGCACCCCAGTACCTGACGTAAGACCGAACTTACCTGCCGAAAATGCATTTATTTCAAGTACTGCATCAACCGGAATGGTTGTTTGGAATGTTTGTGGATAGCTACTTGGTAATGCGTTTTGACTGATCATCACAACCTGATAATAATCACCGATTTGAATTGTGTTTGTTTTAGGTAAATGTTTTAGCCAAACCATATCAAGAGGAATATTCATGTCCTTCATCCAAAACGGATAGATTCCTGATTTTGAAAACGGAAACAACATCCCTTGATCTTCATAGATTGTTTTAAATCCAGAAAGTCCCATTTCTTGTTCCTGCGGTGTTCGTGCGATACGAACAAAGATATTACCACCAGGAGTTGAAAGAGTTTCTGTGAGTGGAAGATTTTCATTTGGAACCGAACTCTTTTTATGAAAAACAACATAGCAAATAACCAATACGGCTATTGCAATCAATCCAGCAACGTATGCGATTTTTCTTGATTTTTTCATACCACTTTATAGTATCACAAAATAAAAATCCCAAAGCGGGAGTTTTTATTATTTCAACTTTTTAATATATTCTTTAAGTTCTGAAATTTTTACCGTGTCTTGCGAACGTGTAACCATATTACGCACGATTACTGTATTATCCAATGCTTCGCGCTGACCAAAGATCATCACATATTTCACACCAAGTTTTTCAGCATGACCAAGCTGTGAACCAAGCTTATCTTTTGAAATTGATTGAATCACCGGGAACTTTGCTTTGCGCAAGATTTCCATAATATTGAGTGATTTCAATTTTGCCTCGATTCCAAATTGAATGAAATACGCTTCTGGATCTTTCATAATGCGCGGTTTCAAATCTGCATACCAAGGCGATTCGATGACTCGATTCATTCCGATTCCAACGCCAACAGCGGGAATGTCTTTTTTAGACCCAAGCATCTTGCCCAAGTAATCATAACGTCCACCTCCACATATAGTAAGTTTTCGAAGTACGCCATCGTCACCTTCTCGTTCCTCCATAATTTCAAACACGGTGCGAGTGTAATATGACAATCCTCGTACAAGATTCTTGTTAATTGAATATGGAATCTCCATTTCTTCCAAGTATTCCAACACTTCTTTAAAGTGTTTTTTACACGCAGGACATAAATATGAAACCGCATCTGGCGCATCAACATTTAATTCAATTGTTTTTGGATCTTTTGAATCCAAAATTCGAAGTGGATTATTTGCGAGACGCTCCTTGTCGACTGCTGGCAAATCTTTCAAGTGTTTCTTGTAATAATTTGTGAGCTCGCGAACATAACGACCGCGACATTCCTTGTCACCGATTGAATTGATATCAACTGACAAATCTTTTCCTCCTGCTTCTTCTAGGATTGTGTACGCTGTTTTAATGACAAGCGCATCAACGATTGATTTTTCAGATCCGTATGCGTCGAGATCAAACACGCTGAATTGTCGATAGCGACCTTTTTGGGTGTTTTCATGACGGAACGCTGGGCCTGCGTGATAGAGCAATACCGGTTGTGGCATGTTTGCCATTCCATTTTCAATGTAGGCACGCATTGTTCCGGCTGTTAGTTCCGGACGCATCGCAACAGCATCACCTCCTTTGGTTTTGAATGCATACATTTCCTTGTCGATCACGTCGGTTCCCTCGCCGATTGATGTTGTAAACACATCAGTGTATTCCAGTATTGGTGTGTCGATTGGTTTGAATCCATAGTATTCAGAAACTTCTTGAGCTTTTTCAAAGAAGCCTTGGATTTTGTAGAAATGATCACCAAGGATATCAGGCATTCCTTTCACACCGGAAAGATTTGTTCCTATTTTTTTCTCAACCTTTTTTTCAGCTGATGACATAATGTGACTATTATATAGGAAGGTTACAGACTGTCTATTGACTTGTATTTGATAATGTGCTAAAATAGACCAAATTTCAAAAACCAAAAAAATACATTATGCGTAAAATACTTTTAGGAATTATTTTTATTATCACATCATCCATTTTTTCTCTACATGCCCAAACATTGGTATTAGGAAATGATGGAGTTCTGATGATAAAACAACAAGGAATCCCTGATAAAATTTTTCAAGGCGACCGACAACAACTCATGACTTGTAAAACAACCTCACCGAAACAACCATCAGATAAAAATCTAGCAATCCTGAACGAAGACGGGACTGGTGGATGCTATGGTCATGATAATCAAACAGTCTTCATTCAATCAAGTGGTGGGTTCTGGAAATCTATCTATCACCATGTCTGTACATATGGTGATAAGGGGTGGATAACGATCAAAGATGTACACCTATCTCTGGACGGAACACTTGTTATTATGACAACGGAATAATAATTTTCAAAAGCCGAGGAATTCCTCGGCTTTTTTATTTGTTGATTTTAAAACCATTTACGCGTAATCTAATTAAAACCAAATCAAAATTTAATTATGTTCAAAGGAAAACATGTGTACCATTTCAAGAAAATGGTGAGGGATTATGAATATGAATTCGAAATTGCAATGAGAAAGAGAGAGGATGATCATACTCTCTATGAACGCATGGATCGCATACTTTCAAAATGGGAATTTCATTTCAAATTTATGAGAAAACCACCAAAGAAAATTCAAAGAAAGGTTTTGCGTCATGCAAAGAAACACTTTCCAAAGAGACTTCCTATCAAAAAAGAAACGGTTCTCCTTGCATTTGGATTTCACTAATTATTAAAAGTCGAGAAACTTCTCGGCTTTTTTATTTGCCGCAACATACACATCATGATACAGTCATAGAAATAAAAACTTCATATGAAAAAACGATATTTAATTGCATGTACCGGATTAATTCTTCTCATCTTATTAAAGATTCCTATATCATGCTCTAAAGAAAAACAAACACTTCGTGATTTCTGTGGACAGAAAATTTTACTCAAGGATTCTTCCGGTGGTGAAATCGTTCTCCATTTCCAAGGAATAGCGGGCAGTGAGAACACATTACAAGTCTCGAGTCAGTTTAATTTTTATCACACAAATGATTCAATCAGGTGTGATACATTACTAAAATGACAAAGCCGAACAATTTGTTCGGCTTTTATCTTAGCTATTTACTTGGCGTAAACGAATCGACACTTGCCGGATCAATTCCCAAAACATTTACCGGGAACAATCGCAGTGCCACATGTCCAACAATATCCTTACGAGGAAGAATTCCCCATGCGCGCGAGTCACTTGAACCTGCGCGATTATCACCGAGTGCGAAATACTGATCAGGACCAAGCGTTATATTATTATATTCTCCTGCTGGGAATGTTGCTTGTGATTCATACGGTTCTGACAACACATATCCGTTTGGATGTTCACCATTCACAATAGTGACATGACCATCTTTGATTTCAACTGTGTCACCCGGAAGTCCGATGATTCGCTTGATGAAAAATCGTTTTGTATCAAGTGGATAACGAAGGACAACAACATCAAATCGACTTGGTGCATGAAAATCATATGATAACTCGTTGATGATCAAATAGTGTCCCGTGTGAAAATTTGGCGACATTGATTCCCCGTCAACGATGAATGGTTGCGCAATATAGGTGCGAATGAGAAAAACAATAACGACAATCGGTGCGAGAAATTTCAAAATATCCCAAATTTCGAGCCAAATGCGTTTCAAGGTCGAGTGTTTCTGTTGTAAAGTTGGTTGCATGTATCTATCGTAGCAAGTTCGCGATTTTTTTGCTAGAGTATTTGCAGTTATGTGTAACATCGTCCAGGAACCAAATAAGATATTACGAGGAAAAGCCACGGAAATTCCACTCGTCGACATTTCAAAACCTGAAATTATCAAGGTTATTTCTGATATGAAAATCGCTTTGCACCGCGAACCTGATGGTGTTGCTATTGCAGCACCTCAAATTGCGGCACCTGTCCGCATGTTTATTGTGGCAGGATTTGTCTTTGACTTGAAAAAGAAAAATATTACGGGCACACCTACGCCTGATAAAATTTTCATCAATCCTGAAATTACTAAAAAATCCAAAGAAACATTTTGGGCAAAAGGTGAGGGGTGTTTGTCAGTGCGATGGATTTACGGAACAACAAAACGAAATAAGACGTGCACCATTCGTGCATACAATGAACAAGGAAAACAATTTACCATGTCAGCAACTGGATTATTATCGCAAATCTTTCAACATGAATGTGACCACCTCGACGGAGTTTTATTTGTCGATCACGCAAAAGATGTTCGTCATATGACCGACGAAGAAGTTGCCGATTATCAGACAGAGCTTGAGGCGATGAAGAATAATAAATAAAAACATGCAAAAACCTTCCGATTTAAAATTTGTCTTTTTTGGAACACCTGATGTGGCAAGTGAAACGCTTGAAATACTCAAATCACATGGATATGTTCCAAGTCTTATTGTGACAAGTCCTGATCGTCCTGTTGGGCGACATTTTACGATGACACCAAGTCCAACAAAAATTTGGGCGGATGAACATAATATTCCAACATTACAACCAGAAAAAATTACAGCTGAAGTGATTGAACAATTGTCCGGTAACCCTCTCCTCGCAGAGGAGAGGGTGGACACCGAAGGTGGCCGGGTGAGGTACGATTTGTTTATTGTAGTTGCCTACGGAAAAATTTTGCCACAACAATTAATTGATATCCCTACACTTGGCACATTAAATATTCACTATTCACTATTGCCACGATGGCGAGGTGCGAGTCCGGTTGAGGCCGCAATACTTGCAGGTGATTCTGAAACAGGTATAACTATTCAAAAGATGGTGTTTAAACTTGATGCAGGACCTGTTATTGCCGAAGCACGCATCCCTATTGAGCCAGATGACACGACACCAACACTTCGCGGGAAACTTATCCCGATTGGGGCAAATTTGCTTGCTGAAGTACTTGTAAAGATTTCAAGCAACACACCCCCCTACCCCCCTCTAAAAGAGGGGGCACCGCAAGATGAACGTGAAATGACGCACTGTGGTAAAACAAAAAAAGAAGATGGTTTGGTTGATCTTGAACATGACAATCCTGAAATCATGTATCGAAAATATCGCGCGTATCAACCTTGGCCTGGACTTCATTTTTTCAAGGATGGAAAGCGTATCAAGATAACCAAGGCACGATTTGAAAATAATAAATTCATCATCGAGAAAGTCATTCGCGAAGGCGAAAAAGAATCTGACTATTACAACTAAAATTCTTGTAACAAAAAGCCCTTACAAAAAAAAGAAGTTGCGCACGAGGACTAGGCTGATGTCGTCGTTATCTTGACGACATCGGACTCCGCAGAAGCAACTTCTTTTTTGTAAGGGCTTTTTGATTTTGAAAATTTATTTCAGTGAAATCGATTCAATCACCACCGGCTCAACAGGTCGATCATTTGGTCCTGTTTTAACTTGGCTGATTTTTGAAACAATGTCATATCCTGACGTCACATGCGCAAAGACACTGTAATGACCATCAAGGTAATCATTGTTGGCAACGTTAATGAAGAACTGCGAACCATTGGTGTTTGGTCCAGAATTTGCCATTGCAACAGCACCAATCACGTTTTTACTGTCAGGTGTAATCTCGTCAGCAAATTGATATCCAGGTCCGCCTGTCCCCCAAGCAGATTGCTGTGAATCATCTTTTGATAATGGATCACCACCTTGGATCATAAATCCGGCAATGATGCGGTGGAATTTTACCTTGTTATAAAATCCTGATGATGCAAGTTTCTCAAAGTTTGCAACCGTATTTGGCGCAAGCTGTGGATCAAAGGCGATCGTAAACGATCCCATGTTTGTCGTAAATGTAGCTTCGGTATAGTTCATAGGTTTAGATGGTACTGTATTATTCGCTGTTTGTGAAGTCTGTGTCTGCGTATCAACAGGACTCGGAACTGCTGATGTATCATCAGGGGTTCGTGTTACAAAATACACAACAACTATTAATACAACAATGGCAAGAATGCCGATAATAAATTTCCACGTATTACTCATAGAAAGCAGATTTGGTTAATCGTTTAATAATAAGGCGGCCGCGACGAGCAAGGGTTTGCTTGCGTCCTTTTTCTTGCCGAACAGATTCGATCACGTCACGACATGCACGATCAAGTGCTGTATTTAAATCAGCATCTTGAACTCGGGCATAATAGGTGCTTCCTTTTGAATCAATCAATACAGAAGCTTGGAATAATGTGTCAGATGATTTGTGATGAGTGGTTGTTCGTCCTGTTTCAACATAGACATGTGCGTCGGTGGGTAGGATTTTTTCAAGTGGTTCGAGCTGTGAAACTGCGCGCGCTTTGTTGGCATCAGTTGCAGGCATGCGCATTCCTTTGAAGGCAATTTTCATAAAGGTAGTGCAAGAAACGAGTTAGCGCGCTTCTTGTATCCATAGTATACCACGCCCGAGTAATCCACAGTTTTTTGAATTAAAAAAGTGATTGTTTGACAAATAGTTGAATAAGGGATACTATTTATTAAACATATTGGCTTGTTGTCGAACGATAACACTAGCCTTCACTTTCCTTTAAAAATCTAAAATATGGACAAGTATGGACAATCGCATAACAAGGCGATCGCAATCAACCGTGCCTATCACGATTTAGAATTCCGTAGAACATTCTGCTCACTAAAGGGTTATGATTACAATACTTTTGAGAAGCACAAAACCGAGTACTTCTTTTTCCTCTTGAACACGTCAAGTAAAAATCAAGATGAGCAAAAGGAGATTCAATCTCACATCAACGAGATTAAGAAAGATCAAATTGCTGTGGTAAAACACTGGAACCAGCAGGTTGAAGAACTTGGCGGAGGGGATGCTCAACTTGGTAAGGAATACATCGAAAAGTATCTCGACGATTAAATTTAAAGTCTGACAATCACCCTGTCAGGCTTTTTTCTTTCATAAAAAACTCCCTCGCATTGCTGCGAAGGAGTTTTTTATTGGCTGTTTAGTTTTACTTGATCGCAAGCTGCGAAGAAGCTGAGTTAGTAGCCACAAGCACAGACGTATCAGTAGTAGCAATCTTATTCATCGTCCATTTCACATCCTTGAGATAATCTTCGTTTGCTGATGGAGGATTATAAGCATCAATAATTTGATTAATTGATTTACCACTGAAATATTTAGATGTTGAGGGAATTTGTCCGGCAACATCTCGTGTTACGGTATCAATTGCGACATCGTAACTTGAGAATGCTGTATTACATCCGGTATAACCAAATGCATTATACGATGGGGTACCATGTTTTCCGGGACATTCATGGAGACCGGCCGTCGATTCGTTATACGCAATCGCAGGCACAAGTCGCCAGTCAACACCATATTTGTCGGCGGCTTGCACAAAGGTAAGCCCGTAGCCGGCCAAAGGAAGATTCCCTCGGACTGTGAAGAATGCATCAATTTGATCTGCACGTTGCTGTTCGGTTAACCCGTCGACAACCTGAGATGTTTTTGCTGCTGGATATAGCGTGTCAGTTGGAGCCTCTGCTTGTGCAATCGGGGTTATTAATCCGATACACAGACCGACGATGAGGGTGTACCCAAGCGCCATCTGACGATAAAGTTTAAATGTTTTGGACATAATTGAC
>CAIQMU010000063.1 GCA_903873095.1 uncultured bacterium | reverse complement strand
CTTGGTGATCTTGTCACCAATCTTCATGGTGTTTGATCCGATCTCAACGGCAGGCGGCGCAATGACGTCAGCAAGCTCCATGGTTGCAGCTTGATAAATATCCGAGGGTAATACCGGAATAGATGGAATATTTGTTTTTTTAGAACCAAAGAGTGAATCGAGAAGTGACATGTCTTGATTATACCTTACTTTATTCTTGTAAACAAAAAATTCCTACCCACCTTCGCATAAAGCTACGGCGGGCAAGCGGAATTTATTATTACTGCCCCACTGCTCCTGCATTGCTGTGCAGTTCGCCGGGGTTGAATGTTTTTATGTAGAGCTCTTCAAGTGATAGTGTGTCGAGTTGTTTCGTTGTAATCCCAAGAGACTCAAGTCCGCCAGTTACAACAGAAATTCGCTGATCGAGTTGGCTTCGTTTTTCCTCAAAATCAGATTCGTTGGTTGCTGCAACTTTTTTCTTGCTACTGAATAATCCACCAAGTGCACTTTCTCCGGGAAGTGTTCCAATTCCATAAGGAACAACAACATAAAAGTATTTCGACATCACATCATACGTTTCATTGAACTTTTGAATGAATCCAATATATTCACGCGTTTGAATGCGAAGCAAGTCTCCAGAAATATCCTCGAGCCTTTTTTCTAGTAGTGAAATATAAGGTCGAATATCAAGTCGTCGCGAAGATGCAACAATCTGAACCGAGAAATCAAGTGCGTTTAAGAAGTTTTGAAACTGTAAAATAATAGCGGTTTGTTCGTCGGGTGATTTCAAATCAAGGTTGATGGCTTGGCATAAAATAACCGCACGAAGTTCACCCGTCTTTAAAACAACTACGCCATCGCGAATTTCTTTGATAGGTACAAATTGTTGGGTAGATGTGGACATAATTAATTTTGATCAAGGATATCAAGGTTTTGTGCAAGTGTCGCAACATCTTTTTCGGTAATCTCACGATCTTGTTTTACAGGAGTAGGAATAGGTTTTGGTCTATCTATTTGTTTTACAATAGGTGCACGTTTCCAAATATAGAGTCTATTTTTAAATCGATAAGCCAAGTAAGACTGGATGACTTCAATAAAAGGTCTGTTGTTTACTTTAAAAAATGCGAGCATTGCACCAAATGCAATAAGTACGAGACCAAGAATCCATGAGATTGGAAAAGGTGTGAGTTTGTATAAAACATATCCAAGTCCACCCCCCCCAGCAAGATAAATGAATTGCTTTAATGTAAGTGGTCCGAAGATTTTGTCCTCGATATCAATAAATTGTGGAACTTCGAATCTCATAGTTCTTATTGTACCTTGGAATCTTCATCATCTGCAAATATATCTTCGAGTTCAGCATCGTGCCCGGTGTCTTGTGGGAAGAATAAGTTTTCAAATGTATCAGGTGCGATAATCTTTTTCTGTTCGGCGTTCTCAGTTTTTTGAACTTCAGGCAATACAAGTTCGTTGGTAATATCAACACTTGGCGAGTGTGCGGCTGTTGCGGCCCCCTCTGTTAGAGGGGGTAGGGGGTGTGTTTGTTCTGACTCTTCCACATGAATCCCCATCCCTACCATTCCATCAGGAGACTTCCCTCCTGCCATAACAACATCATGAATGGGTTGAAAAACCTGTGCATTGATTTCAGAAATCATTTTCTCTGCATTCGCAGGTGATAATGCAAGTGCTGAAATCAAGGATTGTTCAAAATCTGCAGGTGCAATCATACCGACCATGCTGCGCATAACAACCGATTGCAAATCCTCGACTTCGTCCATGTGAAGTCCATATGTGTGTGCGATACTTGAAAGTTTTGTCGCCCAATCAACGGACGCGATTGCCTTGGCAGTGATGTCTGGCAAGTAACGCAAGCGATTGTCGAGAATAGATTGAAGATTTGATGAAAGCATAAATCTATTATACAAGTTTTTCGCAAAACAAAAACTCCTTGCGGAGTTTTTGTTTTTAGTTATAAGAAACACTCAAAAATTTCAAACTTCATCAACTTATGTTGCAGTTCCTCGCAGTGCATTATCCATATCATCATCACCTGTTAATGTTGGTGCATCGACACTACTTCTCATTGGTTTACCAGATGCATCTACAAGTCCAGATGTTTGATTTGGTGGTTTAGGTGTTGATCCAATAATTACTGGTGCAATATATGAAGGTGCTTTTTCTGCAATAGGCGCTATCCCCATATTCTTTTCAACGAATGCTGATTGATTTGCACTTACACTCTGAACAGCAGCGCTTCTTGTTCCTGCAATAGTACTTGCTTGAACGATGGCTTCACTTTTTTGCTCTGCAACAGATGTTACTTGTGCAGGACGTTGTTGTGCTGCAATTGCCTTATTCAAGATTCGTTCTTGTTGAACTGGTGTGAATTCTGGAGCTTTTGCAGATCCATCCCCAAACGTTCCTTTCGTCGCAGCTTGCTCAGAATAAACTTTTGGTTCTTGTGTTGCTGGTGCAGATCCTTGAATTGCTGACAAGAAATTCGTTGCACTTGATCCTGATTTTGTTGTTGGTACAGATGTTGCTGTTGCGCGTAATGCATCATCCATATCATGATCACCTGTTAATGTCGGTGCGCCTACAGCTGGTTTGGTTGCAGAGCGTCTGAGTGCTTCGTCCATTTCATCATCACCGGTAAGACTTGGAATGTTTTCTTTCGAAGATATTGAAGGAGGTGCTGTAGGTTTCAAGTTTTGATTAAACATACTTCTTGGCATTGCAACACCAGATGTTTTCTCATCAAGAGGAGTATTTCCTGCCAATCTCACTGGAACACCCGATTGTTTTGGTGGATTACTAGGATTTGTTGGTGTAGATCCTCCAGTAGGTGGATTGTTTGGTGGGGTGTTCGGTGGAATATTATTTGGTTGTGTAGGTGACGGGTTAATTGATCCTCCAGGGAATCCTTGTCGTTGCATTCCAGGATTTGCAACCGTGCTATTTCCTCCAAGTTTAAATGTTTGCTTAATCCCTCCAGCTGTTCCATTTCCTGTTCCTGGTGTTACGGTAACGGTACTACTTGATCCTGCTGGTTTTCCTGTACTTGGTGCAGATGCAAGAGGGTTACCAAGTCCTTGGGTTACAGCGGCTGTTTGATTATTTGTAATAGTATTTTGTGCATTTTTTGTAGCTGCGATATCTAGTGCACGATCCTTGATAGCGGCTTTAGCTGTATCAGCTCGTTGTCCCTTGATAAGCCCTGCTGCAAGATCACGATTACCCGACATTTTTGCAATAGAAGCAGCGGATCCTCGAATACTCGTTCCAAGTATTTTTGCATCAAGTGGATTTGTTGTTGCGGCTGATTTTCCAATATTTCTAACACCTCGCGCAGTATTTGATAAGAGGCCCCCTGTTGAAAAGTCTCCGCGTGCAACTGAATCTGCAACTCGATTCAGGCCAAATTTTCGGAATGTTGAAGCGGTCTTCATACGTTGCTGAACATCTTCTTGTTTTTGAGATGGTCCAGCATCTTGTAATCGTTTTAATGTGCCACTTCGAGCCAAAACCCCACCTGCAGCTCCGATGGTACCACTCGCAAGCATTGCTGTTCCTCCTGTTGCAAGTCCGACACCAGCCATGGCAATTTTTCCTGCAAAACCACTAATAATAGTTCCTAATTGCCCAGCCATACTCTCTGCAATTTTTTTACCTTTCAAAAGTACAAAAACACAGAGAAGTGCATCAATAACTGCAAATACAGCAGCTGCCATAACTCCTGATCTAGCAGTAGGGTTTGGAATTTGCATAAATGCAACAGTTAGATAAACAAAGAGCATATAGACAGGTGCAAGAAATGTAAGACCGAGAAGTTCCTTGAACCAATTATCAAAACCAATAAATGGCATGTTTTCTAAAAAAGGAATAGTCCAAGAAACGAAAGCGAAAGGTGATAAGATAATGGCAAGATACAATCCGATAATTCTTCCTAAAAAGAGGAAGGCCATCGATGCAAAAATGAAGAGCATGAGGAGGTTAATGATTGCAGAAACAAATGAAACAAACAAATATGCAATATAGAAACTTCCTGTATAGTAATCAATATCAAAACCTAAGAAACTACCATGGACAGTATTACTTGATACAATACTTGGTGCCAGGATAACTCGTTGGGGGTTGATGTTTGCAAGAAGTCCCACAGAAATGGATTTTACATTCGAGAAAGGAGTATTTTTGAAAACATCAGAAGGTTTTCCAAGTGCTGTGGATGTATCAATACTTCCTGCACTTGGATATGTTTGAACAGATTGATTTCCTTGGTCTATTTTGTCATAAAGTACCATCGCAAAAACATTTCCAACTTCGATTACAGAGCGACATAAAAAGAAGCTGAAATTTACAAGAAGTGCAACGATAATAACTCGAGCAATGGTTCTTCCCGGTGAGAAATGTGCTGCCCAACTACCATCAGAACCTTCGGCGTTGAATATCAACATGAATCCAACAACAAACAATGCAAACATTAAGAAGATTGTTGAAAAATCTCGAATGAGCTTCCACCCGGATACAAGAATAGTGTTTACTACGGTATTTGAGTAACTTCCACTTGAAATTGAATAATGGATTGAAAAATCAAGAATAAGTCCAGCGACGGTTGCAACCAGGTTAGTAATCGAGTTTAAAAGAAAGTTTGCAAACTTTACGAGTCCACACAAAACATCAGTTATACTACAAGTAAATTGACCACTTTGGTTGTTCACGGGTGGCACCACGGCTTGATTTTGAGATGTAGATGATGAAGATCCAGATGTTCCTCCTGGTGATTGAAGTGACCCAGAGTTATTTCCTGTAATAGTTTGACT
>CAIQMU010000062.1 GCA_903873095.1 uncultured bacterium | reverse complement strand
GTGGTTTTTAGTTATTCCAAGTTGTAAATGGATTTTCAATAAGTTTACTATTAATATATCGTCTATCTTCAGTTACATCTTCACCAACCCACTCTGGTATTTCAAATTTTTCATCAACCGAAGTCAATTCGATTTCTGCGACAACAAGTCCCTCGTTTAATCCACCAAATACATCAATTTCCCAAGTATGATCTCCTACTAAAACTTCATAGCGAGTTTTTTCAATACTTCCATCTTGGCAAAGTGTGAACAAGACATCAGTATCTGAAACAGGAATTTCATATTCATATTCAAGCTTTGATCCACCGGTAGTTGTCGGTCCTTTGATTGTAATAAACGCGCCATCACCAGTACGGCGAATGCGAACTGATCGATCAGGGTTACTAATCAAATAGGCTTGTTTATATAAAACTCCTTCACCGGCGTTATTTTTCCAACTATCATCTTTTACTAAAAATTTACGTTCAATTTCAAGATTCATACAAGGAATATAGCATACATTTCTTGAGAGTAATAAAAATTTGTGTGATTTAAAATCAAATGCTATACTAGCTTTACAAATGGTCATTCGGCCAATCGAGAAACCGCCTTACGGCGGTTTCGTCAGTTAGGGGGTATAAGAATCGTAATAATCTTTTGTTGAATTTCTTTAAATTGCGTGTCAGAGATTTTTCTTACAAATCTGCGAAATCTTTTTGAGCTCACAAGCTTCATTTGAGAAAGTAGGAGAATGGATGTGAAATTATTATAAGTCATCGCCAATATTAATGCCAATCGAACACCACCATATTTCTTTTTCATGAAAAGAAATTTCATTTGGAAAATATTTTTCAATATTTTGTTTTTCGTTATTCCAAGAATCAAAATCTTTTATCATATTGTTACGATCTCGGTCTATATTGAAATGCTTCAAGCACATGATCACTCGTGATGTTTTCTGAGCCATCAAGATCCGCAATCGTGCGCGCAAGTTTTATCATGCGATGATATGCACGCGGTGACAATTTCAGTGCCTGTGCTGAACTCGCAAGAGTTCGTTTTACATCATCAGAAAGATTTAAATGCTCAATATCTTTTGCGTTCATGTGTGAATTTAATTTTAAATCATTTCCAAATCGCAATGCTTGGAATTTTCTTGCTTGTTTAATTCGCGCACGAATTGTTTCAGATGTTTCGCTATTTCGTGCTTCGTTTAACTTGTCATAATCAACATGCTCAACTATTAAATGAATATCAATACGATCAAGGATCGGCCCTGAAATTCTCTTGTTATACCGAATAATCTCATGCGGATTGCATATACATGTTTTATGAAGTGATCCTGAATTTCCACATGGACACGGATTCATCGCCGCAACCAACATAAACTGTGCAGGAAAACTCGCACTGCCTTTTGCGCGTGAAATATGAACGACTTTATCTTCGAGTGGTTGGCGAAGTGCCTCGATAACTCGTTTATCAAATTCGGGAAACTCGTCCATGAATAATATTCCACGATGTGCAAGTGTTACCTCACCCGGTTTTGGAAATGCTCCACCGCCAATAATCGAAACATAACTTGCAGTGTGATGGGGGCTTCGAAATGGTGGTGCGGTCACAAGTGGTTCATGTAAAATTCCTGCGATACTATGTATTCCTGTGATTTCCAAAATTTCATCAGGAACAAGTGGAGGAAGTAATCCTAAAAACGCACGTGCGAGCATTGTCTTCCCTGTTCCTGGTGGTCCCGACATAATCAAGTTATGTCCACCCGCTGCCGCAATTTCAAGTCCGCGCTTTGCGGATTCTTGACCCTTGATATCTGCAAAGTTTACTGAAATTGCAAAATCATCCGCAGGTTTTATTATTTGCGGTGGATGTGGTTGCAGTACATCTTCGCACTCGTCATCTAAATGGTCGATAAGTTGTTTTAAATTTTTTACTGCGTAAATAGTAACTCCTTCGATCAGGCTTGCCTCATCGGCATTTGAAACGGGAACAAAAATTTCAGTGAACCCATTTCGTTTTGCACATTGCACGATTGGTAAAATCCCTGCGACTCCTTGCAGTTGTCCGTTGAGTGATAATTCTCCGATGAATAATTTTTTCTCTGGATCGAAATCTAAATCGTGATTGGATAATAAATAACCGATGGCGATTGCCATGTCGAAATAGGAACCTTCTTTGCGAAGTTCTGCTGGTGCAAGGGAGACGATTGTTTTCTGGTTGTCTTGTTTTGGTGAAACGAAACCGGAATTTTTGATCGCACTTGCAACGCGATCTTTTGCTTCGCCGACGGCTTGGTCTGCCATGCCGACGATTGAAAATGCGTGAAGCCCGTTGGTAATGTCGACCTCAACTGAAACAATATGACCGAGTAATGCGAACGGCTGAGCCGAGTAAACACGTGAAAAATTTTTTGACATGCGCATATCGTAGCAGAGGGAGATAAAGGAAAATTAAAGAAAAAATAAAGAGATAAAGTTTTGATAAAGAAAAAACGGCCTAGCCGTTCATCATTTCTTTGCAGGTTTCTGCAGAAGGATTCGCTTCGAGGCGGTCTTCTTCGATTGGTTTGCCTGACTTCAAACAAATTCCATAGGTTCCTGCTTCGATTCGTGCAAGTGCTGCTTGAATCTGATTATATTTTTCTTCAAGAGATCCAAGGAGAGCATTTTTTGATTCGATTTCTTCGGTGAATCCAGCCTGATCTGCATCATCTCCTACGCCTCCCTCGGTGTGTGGGGCTGGAATCGCAATCCAGTTTCCTCGTTCATCTTGCTTTGCAAAGCTCGAAAGTTCATCCCAAAGAGACGTCTGTTCGGCGAGGAGTTTCTCCTTGAAATGGTTAAGCTTTGTCTTATTCATATCACATGATAGTAGCATAATTGACCCCTTACGGCAAGACCTCACCCAAGGGTGAGGTCTACTGATAAATCTGACTATTTGCATATCGTTCCAAAAGTTTCGGGATAATATCTGTAGAATCTGTAATGACAAGGGTGTGTTCGTTGATGAAGAAATAGGCAAGCATCAGATTTCCATCTTTATAAGGTGACGTAATAGATAAAAGCGGATTTGATAAATCGGGTGTCGGCACTACAGGTGTTTGAGTAAGTTGCTTAATGTAATCCGAATATTTTATTGGAACAGAAATCGTTGGTATTGCCACAACAGGTGTTGCAGTGCTTGGTTTTGATTCTGTTAAATCAATCGGTGCAGGCGCATGATAATACAATGCGCGTACAGGATGATTTTGAATCATTGTATCAGTGAATAATTTCGTACTGCTCAGACTTCGGATAAATGCATCAGGTAGTCCCAAAAATATTCCCAAGTCTCGCACAAGTGTTGGTTCCCAGTCATGCATTCCTAGGAATGCTGCATCATAATGGTTAATAGGAATGACTATAAAATGACTTGTTATCCCATTATCTGAAATTTCACCATGCATAAACGTTGGATCGTTTAGTTCATCTGAAAATGTATCAGGTGCACTAATTCCAAGTTTAGTTAGAACTGTTTTGAGGGGTACTCGACTAATTCCATTAGTGTAGACAATATCTAAAATAGTTGAATTCTGGACAGGTTTGGAAAGAGCCTCATGGATTTTTGCTGCAAGTGCGTAGGATGTTTGATTACTTGTATCTATTGCAACATGTGAATCCGCCAAAATAAGTGAATGTATTGGTGTAGCTGTTGGTGCGACGGGTGCAGGTGCGTTTTGATATAAAACATATCCAATAATTCCAAGTACGACACCAATAACAATGACGGTCCCCATGATGTACAAGATGTTACGAGTTGATGCGGGCGAAAAGGCTTTGACGACGGCTTCATCCTCGCGTGCTTTTGAAAGAAGTGATGATGCGACAGATCCTGTGTTTGAGTTTACAAGTTCTGACATGTCTTGATACATTGTATGTGCTCGTGTTGGTGATCCATCTTTTTTAACTATCTGATCCGAAGATATTTCTTGAGGAGTAATCTGATCAGTTAAGTGGTTTACAGGTTTTTGTTGCACCTCCTCTTGAACAAGTTCAGGAGAAATTGTTTTTTCAAGTGCGTTGAGTGATTCCTTGATTCCTTGTAGTACTGGTACACATTGCGTAAATCCATCGGCGTGCGTGATATGTCCTCCTTGTGGAATAACTTGGTTTTTAATTCCAAGGTTTTGGGCGAGTTCGACACTTGTAGATTCTGGAACAAAGGGATCACCTTCACCAGAAAATGATTCAATAATCATTGCATTGTTTTTTATTTTGGACCAATCAAACGGTTTTTCAAAAAACGTTTCGTTTACACGGTCATATCCCGCATGACCAATCTTGCCACCGTAACTCGCCACTAAAAACAAACCATGGACAGGTTGGGTAACCTTTTCGATCATATTGAGTGCGAATGCACCACCTGCTCCATGCCCGATAATAATCGTGTCGTCGCCCCATTTTTGAATACTTGATCTGATGACTGCTTCCCATGATGCGAGTGACTGCCCTGCTGGTGTTGGAAATTGTGGAACGCTGACAAAATACCCGAGAGTCTCGAGGGATGTTTTCATCCATGGATACCATTCTGATACGGGATCAGAAAATGCGTCGTGAAAAATGTACACTGTTTTCATTGTATGTAGTATACAAGGAAATGGATTTAATTAAAATAAAAAAGCGCGCCTTTTGGCACGCGCTTTATCTCGCAGAGTATCATTTCGATACATTCTGTCTTTTATGTTTTGACTACTACAGAAACGATTGCGTTTTCTAAGTTTTTGCATTACAAACGCCTCAGAAACTTCGGATGCCTTGATACGGATTTTTTTGTTTTCTTTTATAAGTTGTTCTTTTGGTTTTCGTGTAAGGCGTGAAGTTACACCAACAGAATCGGCAAGTGCAAGCATTGCCCAGTAGTCACTCTCTGATATTTTGTTTTTCATGTTACAAGATTTTATAAAAGTTTATTCCTTGTGAAATGTAATGTCAAATAGTTTATGCAAATTCAGGAATAGTAATTACTTTTGAATTTATCGTTATTTCAGGTTTCTTATGTTTTCCAAAAAGACTGCTTGCATTCAAAATTTCCAAATACAAAGGATTTCCTTTTTTATCCACGTCTAACATAATCCCATTTGAAACGGAAATCGTTTTAGCGACTTTGCCCGCACGAATCGTGAGATTCATTGCATCGACAGATTTGTCATAGGTGATTTTCATAAATGTATTATACCAAATAAATTAATGTAATAAAAACCACCTTTCGGTGATTAATTATTTAAGTCCAACTTTTTTGACTACGGTCTCATACTTTTTAGCATCAGACTTTTTCAAGTAGTTAAGGAGTTTTCGTCGCTGTGCAACCATGATGACCAATCCTCGGCGAGAATGGTTATCCTTCTTGTTTGTCTGAAGGTGGTTGGTAAGGGTTGCGATCTGCTCTGACAAAAGAGCAATCTGAACCTCAGGAGAACCGGTGTCTCCTTCCTTTCGGCCGAAATCCTTGGCGATTTTTGATTTGGTGGCAGTTGTTAACATAGTGGCATGACTATAGCACAGAACGTTTTTTTACGCAAGTCATGGGCTTACCTATTTTTATAGATAAAAAACCCGCCTTGGTAGCGGGTTTAGAATGCGTTTTTAGGGGTAACTTTCGAAAAGTTCTTTTGTTTCCATCCATGCAATATCAGACTTATTAACATTTGATAGTTCACTGAAGTGGTGATTGCGAAGCCGGTTGAATTTTTTGGGATTGAGGGATATAGATATGTATTGTTCCCCAAAAACAAGATTCTGAGAGAAAAAATTAAATTTCATCATAATGGCAAGAATTGCCACTATGGCACCCAATGTTGTTTTAATGATCCAGGTTGGCAGTTGAATCTGTTTCAGTACCAAGTAGACCAAGGTAGATATAAGTAAGCAAAGAATTATCATGCAGCACACTGCGTGGATATCTCCCCAGCTTACTTTTTTACGAAAGCGAGCATCGTCAATATCTGCAAAGAGGAGGGTTTTGATTTCTGGTTTCATGGTGTTAGGTTTTATTCGGTTGAAAAATTTGATCTAGTAAATACCCATCTCGTCTTCTTGTCAATATGAGATATAATAGAAGCATGGATATTCAAATCGCAAAACGGCAGTTTTTGGAATATGTCGAGATTGAACGCGGGCGCAGTTTGCTCACGGTTAAAAACTACGATCATTATTTGTCGAAATTTTTTGCGTTTGGGAAATTTAACAATGCAAGTGATATTACCGAGGAAAAAATTCGTGAGTTTCGTTTGTTTCTCAATCGAGCACCAGGACAAAAAGTTCGTGGACAATCGGCTGCAGGAATGAAAAAAGTTACGCAAAATTATTACATGATCGCGATTCGTTCATTTTTGAAATTTCTTCGCAAGCGAAATATTGCATCTGTTGCACCTGATGCGATCGAACTTGCAAAAACAGGTGCACGAGACATTGATCATTTATCAGGTGACGAATTAAAACGATTTTTACATTCTGCGAGTGATAATCTGCGCGATCGTGCGATCCTTGAATTATTTTTTTCAACAGGACTTCGTCTGTCTGAATTGTGTTCACTGAATAGAGATTTGGATTTATCAAAAGATGAATTTTCAATTCGAGGAAAGGGTGACAAGGTTCGCGTCGTGTTTTTGTCTGATACTGCGAAAGATGCAATCAAAGAATATTTAAAATCTCGTAAAGACATGGCAGAACCTCTGTTTGCGAACACATCATTTAATACGACAAACAGTTCGCGTCTGACACCCCGGTCAATTCAGCGCATTGTAAAATTTTATGCAACCAAGGCTGGTATTTATAAAAAAGTAACTCCTCATGTTTTGCGCCATAGTTTCGCAACGGACTTGTTATCAAATGGTGCTGATATTCGAAGTGTTCAGATGATGCTTGGACACGCAAACATCTCAACGACTCAGATTTACACCCACGTTACCGATAAGCAACTTCGTGAAGTCCATAAAAAATTTCACGGGAAATAAAAAACTACTCGCATGACTTATTCTTGTCAATTGTTTATACTGAATACAATGAACTCTGATATACAGAAAAATTATTTTGAACTTGCGTACCGTACAGGTTCTGATGTATGGACGCATATTCCGTATCATGCGGTCGCAATGCGCATGCTTCCACCATTATCCAAAGATTCTTTCTTCTTGGATGTTGGTGTTGGTCGCGGGCTTTGGCTTCACAAGTTAGTCGCTGCAGGTTATCGCGTGATCGGACTTGATTATATTCCTGAAATTATCAAGAAAGGAAATGCAGATTTGAAATCTGAAAACCTTGGTGATCGCGCACGGTTTGTTGTTGGTGACGTACTTGATATTCCTCTTGCTGATAATACATTTGATTGCATTACTGATATTGGAGTTTTGCAACACATGTCACATGGCCAATGGAACCAATATGTCGACGAGATTTCTCGAGTTTTGAAAACAGGTGGTTATGTATTGAATGTTTCTCTTTCAAAAGAAACAGGAAGATTTCTTGGATTCAAGCCAAAACATTCTGCCGAGGCTGAATTTGAAAAATTTGGTGTGACGTATTATTTCTTTACTAATACGGAACTCAACGAATTATTTGCATCGCGAGGTATGCAATTAGTTGATCAACGTGTCGAACATTTTGATGCACGTACTGATCCGGATGATGCGATTGCGCTTGTGTTGTCACTCTACAAAAAAGTTTAAAAACAAAACCATCCCGGAGGATGGCTTTTTTGTTTTACAAATTGTTTACTGAATTACGTTCGCTTACTTATGTGCATTCCTCGCGACCCTTTATGCATAAAGCACAGAATCATGGTGGTTTGAGATTTAAGTAAAGCTGTCTTGGTACGACGGGGTTTGGTTTTTCCTTTGTACATTGATTTTGGATTTTGTGAAACAATTTAATCTAGTATACTTATAATATGAAAATTGTCACGTGGAACGTAAACGGAATACGGGGATTACATACTAAAAATTTATTTCAACAAATATTCGGATTTAAGGCAGATGCCTATTGTTTGCAAGAAACGAAATCAGAACTCGAACAGCTTCCTGATGGTTTGAAAAATATCAAAGGCTATCACGTAACGTACTCGCATTCTCGCAAACGAAAAGGTTACAGTGGAACAGCAATTTATACCAAGGAAGAACCGTTGCAAGTGATTCTTGATATTCCGGAATCAATTGCAAAAAAATATTCACTGGAAGATTCGTATGGACATCCAAATGAAGAAGGTCGTGTGATCGCTGTGGAACTTGAAAAATATTTTCTTGTAAACGTGTATACGCCAAATTCAAAACCTGATTTATCTCGTGTAAAATTGCGCGAAGAATCATGGGATCCGGCGTTTCTTGAATTTTGTAAATCTCTTGAAAAAAAGAAACCTGTAATCTTTTGTGGAGATCTAAACGTTGCACATATGCCGGAGGACTTGGCGAATCCGAATGCGAATCATAACACTCACGGTTTCACAGATAATGAGCGTCGAGGAATCGACAAGATTATCGCCGCTGGATTTGTAGATGCGTTTCGATTATTTACCAAAGGCAACGGTCATTACACATGGTGGTCGCATTTCGCAAATGCTCGCGCTCGAAATGTTGGATGGAGAATTGATTATTTCTTTGTTTCAAAATCGATCGAGAAAAAAATAAAATCATGCACGATTCATTCTGAGATTTTAGGGAGTGATCATTGTCCGGTGGTTTTGGAAATTAAAGATAAGTAAAAAACGCACCTAGAAGTGCGTTTGATTTTTGGACTAATTAATCCAAAGTTTTTTGTGTTCTTTTTTCAACCCAAGAAAATCTGGATGATCATCTTGCGAAGCATGATACGATTGCGCCGCGGTTATCAAGTTGGTGTTTCTCAAAAATTGATAGTTGCTGTCAGTAAATTTTTTGAAAGCGTATCCGATTTCTTGACTCTGTTTCGAAAGAGTTTCTTGAAAATAGTGGTGATCGTCGATTATCACGATGACAGGATTCGTTAAGTGAAAAATTTTCGAACAAGAAAGAGATTCGAATATAAACGATAGCCAGAGCCGTCGCCCTTTCGGTTTTGTTCCGTGAAAATTACATTCTTTAATATCGACGGTGAAATGTTCCTTGCGCAAGTTTTCGAGATCGATCTTCTTAATGGCGACATCAGGCGGCATGGGGTAAAGGTTTTAGTTGTGGTGAAATGATCAAATACGACGGAATGCCGACAGGTTGATTGTTGTTTAGATAAATCTGGTCGACAAGGAACTCATGTTCATATTTGCAATATCTCCCCGTAAGAATACCGCGATCCTGAGAGTAATTAGTTTTAAGTTTTTTATTGTCCATGGTGCTTTAGTTTTGTTTCATATAACCACAAAAAACTATTTTTTGCAAATAATACCCCACATGGGGTTTTATTATTAGATATTATTTACAAGTCCACGAATTTGATCAGGTGTTAATATCGAATCAAAGAAATTTGTGATAGCTGTTTTTCGAACTTGCTCTGGCAGATATGCCCAAGGCCCCTTGACTGGTTTGTTTACTTTTTTCCAATCACTGATTGCCTGCGCAAGTATTTTCATATCAATAGCAACATACAAGATATCATCAACATCGACACCACGTGCTTTTGCCTTCTTGATTTGATCTGCCTTGTGTTCTTGTTTTGATGAATTGATCGTGAACTGAATACCGATATGTTTTTCATCAAACGTTGTTTCATTTTTTTCAACCTCGACCCCTCGTCTTTTTGTTTTTGTTGAAATGATGAAGTCGATTTTTTCTTCGACATCTTGATAGGCATTTCCAGGTGTTATTGAAAGTCCAAGGTCTGAATGATCAATCGCGATTGCTTCGAGTGCACCCATCATAATCTGTTCTGCTTGCACACCAAGTTGCTCTGATTTAATTCCTGCACGATCGGCAATCTTTTGGTATGCCTCGGATTTCAATACATCGCGCATCTTTGTTTTCTCGGCCAAGATAGTTCCAAGTTCGCGATTAACATTAGTTGCGATACGATCTTCCGAAATTTTCTGAACAAGTACTTTTCGTAATTTTTTTCCATCACCAGATTGATCAAGTTCGTCAGGCAAGTTCACATCAATACCCATATGTCGTGCCGCAACAATAGCTCCTATTGTTAATCCTTCTTCCCCTGAAACAGTAAATCGTTTTTTAAATTTATTATACGAGACAGTTCGTGAGTGTTCAGTTTGTGTTTTGAGGGCAGTAAGTATTTCCGGCTGTGCGAGCCGTGCATCCGAAACTATTTTTGCAAGAGCGTCTTCATGTAAATATTCGGATGCATCACCAAGAAATTCAAATACAAAATCACCTGGATCTTTCTCGGTGGATTTTTTCTGTTCGATTGATGGAGTAAATGTTGGGTTCATATGATAAGTATACGTGAAATAATTTTTGTTTAAAACAAGTTAAATTCATCTTGTAATTCTCTTGGAATATGAAAATCTTGGGCAAGTCGCTTGCGAAGTTTTTGTGCCTTGTGTTCGTTATGTTCAACAATCATGGTTACCGATCCTAACTTCTTGAAAAGTTCAGAAATTAATTTTTCGATATTTTTTTCGTCTTGTTCTGTTTCATAAGCCATATCAATATGCTGTGCAAGTCTTCCTGATATACGGGTTGTTACAACATAGGAACCAAGTATTGAAATGTGGTCGCACCTGTTTATGTTTATATGTTCGTCTAAATGAATTTGATGAAAATTATTTTTCAAGGAATCTCGTGCAATTTTATCAAGATGGGTTGTCCCACCAATAACAGTGTATGAGTAAATATTGTGGTCTTCAAAGTTTTTATAAAACTCTTGTTCACTTTCTTTTCGCCCTGGAACGAGTGACCAAAACTGATGGGGTGTGAAATGAAACGTTGGATAGTTGCCAATCTCGATTTCAATATCCGCGAGTACGTGTTTCCAAAATGCATCCAGATGATCGAGTCGTTTAAATCGATATATTGCGTCTTCGCCGGGGGATAGTTTGAAACGGGATTTGGGCGCGAAAAGGCCTACGGCCTTTTCGCGCCATACATTACTAATCACGTACTGCATCCCCTGTTTCACAACAACATCCTCACTAATTAATTCACGGAGTGCTTTATAAATTCCCTGCACGGTTGCTGGTACGTTTTTATCCTTTAAATACAAGCCTAATTCAATCGCGGTGTGCGATTTTTGTAATAGAGCTTCTGTTATATGGTCATAGAGGGTTTTCTTTGTTCCGAGGAGCATATCTTAAGCATATCATTTTTAAACCAATAGTTTAATATTATATATTTTTGTGCAATATAAATGTAACTTAGTCAAATGTTTGATATAGTCTTTGTAAGAAAATAAATTAGTTCATTTAAAAAATAAAAAATTATGTATCATCAAATTAAAACAGTCTTTGTAACAAATAATCACAAACGAGCCGCTTGCAGAATTGAGAGAAATAACACTGTTACCTTCTTTTGGTTTGGTTCAGTTGAAGATCTTTTCGCAGCAGGTGATGAATTCCTTCGAGAGTTAGATAACATCATTGTGGCTGAAGAAGGTATATTCGGAGTTCCTTATAAGTATGCATATTCTGAAAAAGATGCACGTACTGTTCGTAGAAGAATCACTAAAAAATTAAAGACCTTGTGGCCCTTGAAAGAATTAAATCATTGTTCCATTCGTGGAATTTACGATGATTTCTATTCTGAGGAGCAACTGGGGTCTGAGGTTTTTATGAAAAATGATGGTGCTACGAAAAGAAAATCTTTGATTTTTAAAAAAGGGTGAGTAATCACCCTTTCTGTCTCGGAATGTGTATTCCGACTGATGAGTCTAAAAAGACGAAACAGAAAAATATTTGTTCATTTAAAACCTAAAACTAAATAATCATGAAAAACAAAAATTCATAACATTTATTGCTCTTATACCGGGACTCAGAAACTTCTATCAATTATTACTAAAAGTTTCACCTGAAAAAATTGTAATCCTTTCAGATAATCCAATTTTTCTTAAGATTGCTCCAAGTTTTCTCGATTCATATTTTCAAGGCAAACCAGTAAGATTTGAAATATTGGAAACATTGGAAGATGTTAAGCAATTGAAATGTGGTACCAAAATCCTTTATGTGATGAGCGGTTCATGGTATCCATCTCGAGTATTTGGTGAAATTACCAATACTTTGATCAAGGAAAACAAAATCGACTATTTTATAGGAGCATACAAAGGAGGTGCTTTGCAATCTTCACGTACAGCGCTCGGTGAAATAACGGACTTTGTTGAGAAAAAACTCTTGATGAATCCAGAATCAATAACTGATATTAATTCAGCCAATAAACTATTCAGAGATCTTTTGAAAAAATGCGAGGAGTTTACAAATTCTTAATTGATCTCAAAACCCGCAACATTGTTGCGGGTTTTTTATCGGAGAATATTTTTAATTTAATTTATTTTTTATTTCCCACTCCTCATATCCTCCACCTCATCTGTCTCATCCATAATCTCCCCTACCAAAATTTCAAGTACATCTTCGAGGGTTACGAATCCGACAGTCTTGTCATTCTCATCAACAACAATTGCGCAGTGAATTTTTAATTTTTGAAATTGAACAAGGAGGTGGTCTGACTGAACGGTCTCAGGAATTTCTTTGATTGGCTTCATGAACTCGGCAATGGTTCGAGTATGTTCATCTCGTGCGAGTCCTTGTAAAATATTTTTTGAAGTCACGACACCAACAACATGATCGATGTCTTCGTGAAACACGGGAATGCGTGAAAATGGTTTTTCACCGATGATGGCGAGTGCTTCGGCGAGAGTAGATTTCTCGTCCAAGAATTCTATAACATCGCGTGGTGTCATGATGTCACGAACAAGTGTGTCGTTCATGCGAAACGTGTTTAAAATAATTCGTTTCTCGTCGAGTTCGATCTCGCCTTCCTCGTGACTTGTTTCTGAGAGCACGCGCAGATCATCTTCGGAAACAGGTGTCACGTGTGTTCCAACTAGAAACGAAATTAATTTTTCGTAACACCAAACAATCGGTGAAAATAGTGTCGTGATCAAAAGAATGATCGGTGCGAAAAACATTCCAATTGATTCCGCATGTTTGTCACCGATACTTTTTGGAATCAGTTCTCCGAATAAAATAATTGCGAGTGTCATGAGGATTGAAATCAATGCAACTGATTTCGCAAAATGATTTGCTGCTTCTTGTCCAACTAAAATACTTCCAATGACGGTTGAGATGTTCATGAACACAACAAGTAAGAAAATCGATCGTGCCATCGATTGTTTCACACGAAGAAGCGCGGCACCTCCCATTTTTTTCTGTGATGCGAGCACACGTGCACGTGACAGTGAAACCGTAAATAATGAAGCTTCAAGCATTGCAAAGAAACCAGTAACCAACACAATCATCGCCCCTTCAATAATTAATTTCATATTATGTAGATGACTATAGCAGAACCTTGACATTTTGTAAATTAAATACTAATCTAACGTTCAATTTTCTTAACCAATTTAAAAGTAATATACTACCAACATGAGTAATCAAAATTCACAAGATACGGCATTCGCTGAAAATTTCAAGAAGG
>CAIQMU010000061.1 GCA_903873095.1 uncultured bacterium | reverse complement strand
GCGACATTCCAACATGCGAAGTAATTCAAATTATTGGAACACCCGGAGAAAACGATACGGAAATGAATGCTATCGTCCTTGAAAAAGGATTTGACGGAGCATTTCCTGATGCAGTTGTCGCCGAGGCTGAAAAACTTCATGGCTCTGGAATTCCAAGTGATGAAATAAAAAATCGCCGTGATATGCGAGGAACCCCGACGTTCACCATCGACCCCGTCGACGCAAAAGATTTCGATGACGCCTTGTCATTCAAAACACTCGACGATGGAAATTACGAAATCGGAATTCACATCGCAGATGTTTCGTTTTATGTAACTCCGGGCTCAGCACTTGATGAAGAAGCAAAACAGCGAACAACGTCAGTCTATTTGGTTGATCGCGTAATCCCAATGCTTCCTGAAGTTCTCTCAAACGAACTATGTTCCATTCGCCAAGACGAAGACAAGCTCGCGTTTTCATGTATCTTCAACATTGAAAAAGAAACAGGAAAAGTGTTAGATACGTGGTACGGACGAACCATCATCAAATCAAACAAACGATTTACCTACGAAGAAGCTCAAGAAATCATCACGAACAAATCAGGAATTTATCTTGCTGAACTTTCTGAATTGATGCGTATTTCAAAATTGTATACACAGGAACGATTCATGCACGGTGCCATTTCAATGGATACTGATGAAGTCCGCTTTATCCTCGACGAAAAAGGATTTCCTATTCGCGTCATGATCAAATCACGCATTGATACGATGCGTATGATCGAGGAATGGATGCTCATGACAAACAAATATGTTGCTATGAAATTGTCCGAGAAAAACGCAGCAGGTCTTGCTGTATATCGTGTTCATGATAAACCAGCACCTGATCGAGTTGAAGACTTGCTCACATTCTTGAAATCAATTGGTTACACACATATCAAAACAGAGAAAGGAATTATTCCTCCTCGAGAACTTCAAAAGATTTTGGACGAGGCGGCAACAGATGATGCGCGCGATACGATTCAAGGTTCAATTGTGCGATCGATGGCGAAGGCGATTTATTCAACAACAAACATTGGACACTTTGGACTTGCATTTCAATACTACACACACTTCACATCCCCTATTCGTCGCTATCCTGACGTGATGGTTCACAGACTCTTGCAACTAACCCTTGATCATGAAAAAGTTGCACCTGAAGATGTTGCTGAATACAACTACATGTGTGAATTCTCAAGTGCGCGTGAAAAGGATGCCCAAGATGCAGAACGTGAATCGATCAAGTACAAACAAGTCGAGTATATGTCGACACGTATTGGACAAGTCTACGGCGGAATTATTACGGGACTTGGAAAATTCGGTGTGTATGTCGCCGAAGCTGAATCAAAATCTGAAGGTATGATTCGATTGATGGATCTTGGAACTGATTTCTTCGCGTACGACGAAAAACGCGCAGCGATTGTTGGAAAATCTTCGAAGAAAGAATTTAGATTTGGTGATCGCATCAAGATTAAAGTAAAAGAAACGAATCTTGAAAAACGAACGATTGATTATGTTCTTGTTACAGATGCCCCGAAGCAAGAACAAAAATAACTCTCCCATTAAAAAAATCCCAAGTGTGCCTTGGGATTTTTTCTGCTACAATACTCCCTATGGACTCTACCTCAAAGGTAATTTTATTTTTCATTCTATGCATTGCATGTGGACTTGGCATTGGTGCACTTGTTTCAAAAACAAATCTTGTGCAAATTCCTATAGCACATACATCGTCACAGCCAGTTGTTTCTGACGACCAATCTTCGAGTACCCCCGTAGTTACTCAAACTCAAGATGAAACACAAACACCCGTTGTTACACCAATTACAACCACTACACCTGACGCAACACAACCATCTGTTGTTGTGCCACCAAAACCCAAGCCACCTGCGTGCCCCGTTGCGCCTGAAAACGAAGTTGATCAATGGCTCGCACCTGTCGGACCTGATTATAGTGTTGGCGATGATTACATACCAACACACCTTGTTCGTGTTTCAAACTACGTTCAAGCTGCAACAAGTACTATGTGCCTAAACGCATCAGCAGCATTCCGATTACAAACAATGGAAACTGCTATGAAGACCCAAGGACTTCACATTGTTGTTTCGTCAGCCTATCGCCCAGCAAGTTACCAAGAAACACTGCGTGATAATTCTGAAGCAAAAAGAAATCTTGTAACAAATCCCTATCCCCTTGTTGCGCTTCCTGGACATTCTGAACACCAACTTGGCATGGCGGTTGATATTGTCGCTGGACCAAAATACAGTTTAGATGATTTTATTAATACGCCTGAATACGCATGGCTACAACTGCATTCATGGGAATATGGATTCATTCAAAGCTACCCAATCGGATCAGAGACGATCACCGGATATTCCACCGAGTCATGGCACTATCGTTATGTTGGCATCGATAATGCAACAGCGATTCATAATCAAGGAATTACAATGTATCAATATTTAAAAAACTTAGCTGCACAAATAAAAAATCCCGCGTAGGGATTTTTTATTTCGCAACTTTTACTGCCTCTTCAAATCGAATCGATAGCAATGTTGATGCATCATCAGAACCAAGAGTCACACCATACAAAATATCCGCACGTGACATCGTTTCGCGATTATGTGTCACAACCACAAGCTGTGTTTGCTTCGCCAAGTTTTCGATCATATCACCATATTTTTTACTGTTCGCTTCATCAAGTGCTGCGTCCGTTTCATCGAGTACCAAAAATGGTGGTGGGTTTACTTGTGATAATGCAAACAGAAGTGCGATCGAAGTAAGTGACCGCTCTCCTCCCGAGAGCATTTCCAAATCTTTTACTTTCTTTCTTGGTAGTGAAACATCAATATCTATTCCTTGCTCTTTTTCTTGATTATCTTCTTCAGGATTTCCCTCGTC